>CAJUKA010000044.1:8705-33927 GCA_910586585.1 uncultured Lachnospiraceae bacterium | reverse complement strand
TTTTCTATGAAAGCTTAGAAACTTCGGAATAACTATTTTTTCGGTATAAGATGCACAGGGAAGCCTTAATGTGCGTGTTTGAAGGGCAGGAGAGAACCGGCATGATCGCCGATATAAAGAACGTGCTTCCGCACATACAGGACAGTGACATGGTGGAACTTTCAGGACAGGTTTTGGAGAAACTGGAAGCCATAAGCGATGAAGAATTTGCAGAGGTCGCACTGGAAGCGGCGGAGTGATTATCGCAAAACTTTTATAGCATTATTCGACAGAACGTGCTATAATTCTTTTTAGTCAGATTAGAGCATATGGGGATAGTCTGCGGTTGTCCTTTCTGGAAACAGAAAGGAGGTCGGTATGAACACACTTGAGATACTTACGCCGCTGTTAGTTGTTTTTGCAGCTTTGACATACATCGACAATAGACATAACCGCAAGTAATGGACAAGCTATCCCCTACTGCCAATAGGGGATAGCTTGTAATCCGTTAGTTTTTATAACATTTTACACGTTTCCGATTGTGCAACCGTCGGACGTACCAATATCCTTCGGTTTCTAACCTGATTATAAACCAACACTGCGTATTTTGCAAGAGGGTTTAGGAGAATAGGGGGTGTTTCGGCACTCCTATTTTTTTGCTGATTGTTAGATTATCTTACCTGAAATCAGTTTTGTTTGCAAGAATTTTTTCTTTAATATTAAAAAAGAATGAAGGAATGGGTGGGATTCCGCAGTCGTTCGGCATTGTGGGAAAATCTAAACTTTTGGATTTGTGTGTAATGTGTATAGCTCCATAAGACAGGGAGTTATACACATTTCCACGATGCTTTTTTGTTTTTAGAAGCTGCCTTTTCCTTAACATTATCGGACGGGGGTGTTATTCCTGTCCGGCTGTTCCTGTGTGTCTTTCTGTGCTTCTGTCCGTCCTAAATATTGGTTTAGGTTTTCTAATTTCCGGTTTAAGGATTTTACTTCTTTCTCACAGTTTTTATAAGTGGCGGTCAGCTCATTTTTCTGTGCGGTCAGCTCTTGGTATTCTGCTTTCAGTTTGTCAATGTTTAAGCCTTTTAAGGAAATCCCCGCCTGTTCTAACATACGCCTTGCGCCGCCATAAAGAATGATCTGGCTCTCGTGCTTTCGGAAATATGCGTCAGGGTTGCCTATGTGTCCGTACATAGGCAGCGCTTATGACATCATTCCGTGAGGTGGCGGACGTGCAGACTGCGGATATGCTGAACCTCCCGGTTCCCGCACTGAGGGAATCGGGATTGGGTAAAACAGAAAGCCAAAGATGGTGTTAAGAAAAAGGATTCAAATCTGAAATATGCGCGGCTTGTGGGTGCTAAAAGCGGGTATACGCAGTATCCCTATGATGGATGAATGTTTCGATAAGGCTTATTTTGGGAGAAAAGGGTAACAGGAGCCGCGCAATCACAATCAGCCACAGATAGTATTGCCATTGTTTGCTGAACTTTTTTTGAAAAAGGGGCCTGCAAACCAATAAAATCAGTATCAGCCACGAACCAGAAAGTGATAGGGAAAGAAGCACTTTTATAAAATTATTCAGGGCTGTTTCCTTCGCTTTCCCAAAACTGTTTTAATTCTTCATAATCTTCGGTGGATAACAGTTCTTTTTCAATGCTATATTTTTTAGTGTCTTTGACAACAACGTGTAGTCTAAAAATGGGATAACATAATGTAGTCTAAATGTCAACATTTAAGTAATCTTGTTATGTACTATAGCAAGAAGTATTGTTGCATAATGCATAAAAGAGTCATAATTTTGGAAAAAAGTATGTGCAAATTGCAAAATGTGAAACAAAGTACCACTTATATCCGATTTTATAGACAAATGTGTTTCTGCTTCGTATAATAAATCTCGTAACAAGGGATAAAAGGTAATAGTTCATCTTAGGACTTTGCACTACGTTGCAAAGTCCGTAAGAACGCATAGTGGCTTGATGCCCGTAACAGGAAGCCGCAGGCTGAACTGTTACGATAAAAGAATTAAAAGCAAAAATATTCTTGACAGGTAGATGAAACTATATTGCAAAGAGGCAGACAATGAAAAATGTTATTGTAAAATTTCGGGAATATTATCCAGAGGCGAGCAGCACAGAAAAAGGAGTTATTGAATATTTGTTAGGAAATCCGGAGAAAGTTGCAGAGATGGGATTGCGGGAACTGGCAAAGGCAACGTATGTATCTTCCTCTACGATTACCAGATTGTGTCATAAAGTTGGCTTTAGTCAGTATAAAGACTTTCAAAAATCTCTGATATACGAAAACGCGCTTCGAAAAGAAACAATTACCGGAAAAAACTGTGAAATTGCAAAAGATGACAAACTAGAGCAGCTGATTGATAAAATTATCTACAAGAGCATCGTTTCCCTAGAGGATACCAAGGCGCTGATTGATATGGAGACATTGGACAAAAGTGTATCTTTGATTATGTCAGCGCAAAAGATTGCATTTTTTGGTATGGGTGCATCGTTATTGGTAGGAAAAGATGCGTATCTGAAGTTTTTGCGTATTAATAAAAACTGTATGGTCCATGAAGATTTTCATATGCAGATGGTTCAGGCAAAGAATCTTTGCAGCAAAGATGCAGCAGTGATTATCAGTTATTCAGGTATGACAAATGAAATTGTTCGGTGTGCAGAGATTGCAAAAAACGCAGGGGTACCCGTGATAGCGATCACTTGTTTCAGAGAATCGCCGTTATCAAAGCTTGCAGATTATAACTTGTATGTTTCTGCTACAGAATTTGAATTTCAAACAGGAAAACTGGCATCACGTCTGTCGCAATTAGCCGTTATTGATATGTTGTATTCGGCTTGTGTACAGCGCAATTATGAAGAGTGTATGCAGTATCTGAAACATACCTATATCCCGAAGACAGAAAATGAAAAGGAAGGAGCGGAAGATGTTTGATTATGGAAGATATATCAGAGTTATCAACAGAAAAACGTAATATGAGAACGATGAAGCTGGATGAAATGACACCTTACCAGATTATTTCCATTATGAATGAGGAGGACCACAATGTGGTAGAGGCGGTTCATCAGGCATTGCCCCAAATAGAAAAGACAATTCAATGGACAACACAGAGCCTTCAGTCAGGAGGACGGATATTGTACATAGGCGCTGGAACCAGTGGACGGATTGGAATTTTAGACGCGGTAGAATGTCCCCCTACATTTGGGGTATCCTATAATATGGTTGTTGGTGTGATTGCAGGCGGTCAAGAGGCTTTTGTGAAGGCAAAAGAAGGAGCGGAAGATGACCCGGAATTGGGCAAAAAAGATTTGCAGGCTCATCAGTTAACTGCCAAAGATGTGGTGATTGGACTGGCAGCCAGCGGCCGTACACCCTATGTAATAGGGGCACTGCGGTATGCAAGGGAACTGGGATCCAAAACAGTAGCCATTTCAAACAATAAAGAAGCTCCGATATCGGCAGAAGCTGATTTGGCGATTGAACTGCTGACCGGGCCGGAAGTGCTGACAGGCTCGACACGGCTCAAAGCTGGAACCGCAGAAAAAATGGTGCTGAATATGATCTCAACGGCCAGCATGGTAGGAATTGGAAAGGTCTATGAAAACTTGATGGTGGATGTGCGCCAGTCCAATGAAAAGCTGGTGATTCGATCGGAGAACATTGTTATGGAAGCGGTAGGATGTACCAGAGAAGAGGCCAGAAAAAATTTAAAGGAAGTCGATGGAAAGACGAAGCTGGCTATCACAAAGATGCTTCTTGGCTGTGATGCGGTCACGGCTGGCGAAAGTTTAAAGCAAGCTGGAGGTAAAGTGAAGGCTGCAATATCAAAACAGGCAGCATTACAAACAATTGGATAAGGAGAAATGATATGAAAAGAAAAATATTAGCATTCGTATTATCAGCAGCTATGATGGTGGGAATACTGTCTGGTTGCGGAACAGGAAGTGAGACGGAAACAAATACATCAGGAAATGAAACAAATCAGTCATCACAAGGAGAGGGACAGGATACACAAGCGACTCCTACAGAAGAAAAAGATGTCGTAACAGCATTGCTGCCGCCTGTATCTGGAACATATCAAGAGAAAATTATGGAGTATGTTGACAAGTTTAATGAAGACAATCCCAATATTGAGATTCAGGTGACAACTGCCAGTTGGGAAGATATGACACAGAAACTTGACATACAGGTAAATGCAGGTTCACCACCAGATATTGCATTTGTAGGTGCGGATGGTATTTCCAAATATCTTGACTTGGGAATGATTATTGACCTGAATGAGTATCTCACAGATGAATTGTCCGATTTTGATGATAATGTTTTGAATTATTTCCGCAATGGAGATGGCACATATGGGCTTCCCGCATACTGTGAAGTACAATGTATTGGCGGAAACAAAGAAAAATTGGAGGCAGCAGGTATTGACTGGCAGGATATTCAAAAGAATGGCTGGACTTATGATGAATTTCGCGAGGCTCTCAAAAAGGGTGTAGAAAGTGATGGAAGCAATACTTCCTGCTACGGTTTCGTCTTTGCATGTGCAGGTGTTACTGCCAAAGATTACTTTAGCATTTTTGTAAAGAATGCAGATATGCCGGCTACATTTGACAAAGATCTTAAGTATGCCTATACCAGCAAAAATATGCTTACCTTTTTGCAGGATTTGAGAGCGCTTATTGATGATGGATCTATGCCAAAGGAATTAAGTTCTGTTGATGCTGGAAAACGTTGGAATATGATGCTGACGGGACAGACAATGATTACTGGAAAAGGATTATCTTCTTTTGAACGTTCTGCTTACAATAACAATAAATTGCTTGAAGAGGGTGCTTCTGATGCTGTAGAAGGAAGCATTCCTGTAGAATATATTGTGCTTCCAGTTCCTGTTTTTGAAGGACAGCAAAACGCATATGGCGCAGTAGATGGATATATTTGTCTGACAGGAGAAAAAAATCCAGACAAGACACATCTTCAGAATGTTGCTAAGGTTGCTTACTTTTTAGCAAGTGGAGAACGTGCAGCCAATACTTGCCAAGAATTGTATCTGTCACCTGTCTGTGACAGCGGCAGAGAATCCTATGCACAATTAGATCCGATTGAGAACAAAAACGAGTTCAATACAGAATGTGTGAAATTGCTGACAACACAGATTGCAGAAGCGCGCCCAGACATCCCGGCAGAATTAAGCGCAAAAGCAATTAAGATTGAAGATGAGGTAATTGTGCCAAAATTCCAGGGCTTGCTCTCTGGTGAGGTAACTCCTGAAGAAATGTACCAGGCTATCGTAAGTGCAGCACAGGATGCATTTGGCGAGGATGGTTGTGTTTCTGACTGATATTAGGACATGAGGACGCAGAAAACAAAGGGCTGCTAACGCGGCATTATCCTTTCAGTACGCTCAAACATGTATGAGAGCATGTTTGAGCGTACACCTTTAAGAACAGGAGTAACAAAGCGATGAATAAAACAAAACGAAAGAGAGTAAATAAAGAGGCGATTTGGGCATATGTGTTCATATTACTTCCACTGTGTACTTTTACAGTTTTTACCATATACCCTGTAGTTTCTTCTATTGTCACCAGTTTTCAGGATTATAAACCGCTGGGTTCTGAATGGGTGGGATTTGGCAATTATGTGAGTACGTTTAAAAACAACCTGTTTTATAAAGCACTGAAGAATACAGCGGTTTATACGGTTATCACAGTTCCGATTGCTATTTTAATGTCATTTATCATTTCTATCATGATCCTGCCTTTCAGGAAAAAAATCCAGTCGGTTTTCAAAGGAGCATTTTATTTGCCAGCGATAGCTTCCGGTGTAGCACTGTCCTTTGTGTGGAAATGGATTTATGATCCGCTTCCAAGCGGACTTTTGAATAGTTTGTTCCGTTTTTTTGGATTTTCCAATCAGAACTGGCTTGGCAATTCGAAAACGGCGATGGCTTCGCTGATTATTATGGCAGTATTCGCAGGACTTGGACAGAATATTATTATTTATATTGCAGCACTATTGGGCATTGATCCGACTTATTATGAAGCGGCAGATATTGACGGGGCGACTTTTTTGCAGAAGGTGCGTTTTGTCGTGTGGCCGCTGGTTAAACCAACTACAGTTTTTCTGGCAATCACCAGTGTTATTAATGGCTTCCAGTCGTTCCAGACTGCTTATTTGATGACAGGAGGCGGTCCGGATAATGCGACAACGATGGCGGGCTTATTGATTTTCAACAGAGCGTTTAAATATTTTGAGTATGGAGAGGCATGTGCACAGGCGCTATTACTGGCGGTTATCATTGCGATATTTGCCGTCTTCCAGTTTAAGCTGACTGCCAATGATGTAGAATATTAGGAGGAAACAGTGTATGGGTTTATATAGAAGATATGGCGAGAAAGACAAGTATAAAGAGAGAATTCGAAATGTGATCATTGCCGCTGTGCTGATTTGTCTGGCAGTGGTAACGCTGTTTCCGATTTATTATATGATAATATCTTCCTTTGGGGCGCCTACAGAGGCAGGCGGTGCGAGTTATTCACTGATTCCGAAATCATTTACGCTCGATTCCTACAAGTTTTTCTTTGGGTACAGTAAGTATTCCTTTCGGTGGATTTTGAATTCTATGCTGGTAGCAGGGGTTGTGACCGTATGCAATGTGGTATTTGCGAGCCTTGCAGGATATGCGTTTGCAAAACTGCGTTTTCCAGGGTGCAAGGTATTCTTTTTCTTGCTGCTTGTAGCAATGATGATTCCTTATCAGGTGACACAGGTTCCGCTTTATATTTTGATGGTCAATGTGTTAAAACTGCAGGATACTTATGTAGCGCTTATCGCGCCGACATTGGTGACATGTTACAATGTGTTTTTGGCAAAACAGTTTTTCACATCCCTTCCAACTTCAGTAATTGAATCTGCCAAAATTGAGGGATGCAGTCAGCCTATGATTGTCTGGAAGATTGTTATGCCTTTGTCAAAGACAGTGCTTGCTGTTATGGCGATCACAACATTTCTTGGAGAGTGGAATACCTTTTTCTGGCCGTTCTTGGTATGCAATTCAGAGAAGATGCAGACGATTCAGGTAGGTCTTAAGAATTTTAGCTTTGCCAATACTACATATTTTTCTCCAATGATGGCAGGCGCTACGATATCTGCCCTTCCAATGTTCATTCTGTTTTTCTCTTTGCAGAAGTATTTCCTTGAAGGCGTGACAGTAGGGGCGGTTAAAGGATAACATAAGAAGAACTTCTAAAGACGCCCCGCCATTGGACGGGACGCCAAGAAGTTCTAAGTCTTATGTAGGGAAAAACGCAGGGACGGCGTTTTTCTAAATGTAGTAGAAAGTGGAGAAAAAGAAGTACGAAGTTTCACGTTGGAAAAACGCGGGGACGGCGTTTTTCAAAAATGTAGTAGGAAGTGGAGAAAAAGAAGTTCTAAGTCTTATGTATGGGAAAATGCAGGGACGGCGTTTTTTGAAGATGGCGGGATAGTACATAGTTTTATGTGTGAGAAATGTAAGAGCGGCGAGATGGAGAGTTGTATGCAGTATTTATTAGGAATAGATGGTGGCGGAACTGGGACAAAGATAACAGTGGCGGATTTGGACGGGGTAGTTTTAGCGCAGATGTCGGCTGGAGCACTCAATGGAAATGGTCAGAGTTCCGATCAGTTAAGGGACAATATCAAGGAATTGGCAAATACGCTAAAAACGCAGGGCTATGAACCAAAAGACTGTAAGGGCTTAGGTGCAGGCGTTGCGGGAATCAGCAATCAGGCAGCAAGGGAATTGGTCAAAAAAACGTTTGCAGAAGAAGGATTTGGATGTTTCATTGCGCTATACGGTGATCATGAAACGGCATTGGCAGCAGCTTTTCCTCAAAACTGTGGCGTGGTATTGATAGCAGGGACAGGCTCTATCTGTTATGCGCGCAGATCAGATGGTACCTGTCTGCGTGTAGGTGGGTATGGGCATATCGTAGATGATGGCGGCAGTGCCTATGCAATTGGAAGAGATATACTTGCCGCTGTTGTTCGCCAGGAAGATGGCAGAGGTACAGACACAATCTTGCGCAGACTGGTTTTCCAAACATTGCACATTGCAGAAATAAGGGAACTGATAGGATATATTTATCATCCAGAAAGAAGCAAAAAAGATATTGCGGCGTTGGCGGTTCTGTTAGATCCGGCGATTTCCCAGGGCGATACCGCAGCGTTGGCAATTGAGGACGCATGTATTGAAAGCCTTGCGGAATTGGCCCTTACAGCTATAAAACGATTAGACGAAGACAAAAATCTGGCATTTGGAGGAAGCGTCCTTTTGAAAAACAGCCGAATCAGAAACAGATTGCAGCAAAGATTACAAGAATTTGACCCACAGATACAGATAATAGAAACAAAACAAGATGCATCAATCGGTGCATTGCGGTTACTCATAGAAGAGCGAAAACAATTCAAAGAATCTATCTTTAAAAACGAAAACAAGCGAGAGCAAAACTGAAATAAGGAGAACAATTTTGAAACAGTTACAGCGGTATTTGGCAGTGGATATTGGTGGAACAGCAGTGAAATACAGTATCTTAAATGAATCATATGAAGAATTGGAGTGCGGGGAGGAAGCCACGCAAAAAGATCCAAAATGTTTTTTAAACCAGCTTTTTGCCATATCTGACCGTTACAGTGGGCAGATAGCAGGAATGGCGGTTTGTATGGCTGGATTTATCGATCCTGTGACAGGGGAAAACAGAGATTTTAGTGTTGGGGACAATTTTCGTGCATGGAATCTCAAAAAAGAATTGTCCGAGAGAACAAAAATTCCTATTATTTTGGAAAATGACAGCAATTGTGCTGCACTTGGAGAAATGGTAGCTGGGGCAGGAAAAGGGCTTCAAAATTTTGTGCTCCTCACGATTGGAACAGGTGTGGGAGCAGCACTGGTTTTTGATGGGAAACTGGTTAGAGGAAGTCATTTCAAAGCGGGTGAAGCTGGTTTGGCGCTGATTGGAGAAAACGACAGCGCAGCAGGGTATGTTACCGCAGAAGCAACATCCAGGCTGGTGCGTGAAGTATCCAAGCTAACAGGAAATCAAGTGGACGGGCACTATGTATTTGAACATCTTGACAATCCGGAAATTCAGGCCATTTATAAAAAGTGGCTGGAACGAATTGTGTTGACTGCTGGAAATCTAGCAGTATTTGTAGACCCCGAAGCTGTCCTTATCGGAGGAGGCATTTGCAGGCAGGAGCGTTTTATCAGTGATTTCCGTCAGCAGTTTTATGCCCTGTTTCCGCACATGAAAGAATATACGCGGCTTGAGGCATGCCAAACCGGAAATCTGGCAGGAAGAATAGGGGCATTGTATTTGTTGCTCAATGCGCTTAAGAGATGATTGGAAAAGCTAAAGCGGGACTAAAAACAGCACATTTTGAGGGTGCGCAGAGCAATTCAGGACATTGAAAATGGAAAGGAATTGCTCTGGCTAACACAGCACCAGAAAAAATGTGCGGGACTTAAAATCGGAGGAATGTTATGGATGGAATTAAGATTGCAACAATCGGAGGCGGTTCAAGTTATACGCCAGAACTGGTAGAAGGTTTTTTGAAACGATATGAAACGCTTCCGATACGGGAATTGTGGCTGGTAGATGTACCAGAAGGCGAACAGAAAATGAACATTGTCGCGGATCTGGCGCGCAGAATGGTGGATAAGGCAGGAGTGCCAATGCAAATCTATACAACACTGGACCGCCGTACAGCGCTTGCAGGAGCAGACTTTGTAACCACACAGCTCCGAGTAGGACAGTTGGCAGCACGAATCAAGGATGAAAGAATTCCTTTAAAACATGGAATTTTGGGACAGGAAACAAACGGAGCAGGCGGATTATTCAAAGGAATGCGCACGATTCCCGTGATTATGGATATTTGTCGGGATATGGAAGAACTGTGTCCGAACGCGTGGCTGATTAATTTTACGAACCCTGTGGGAATGGTTACAGAGGCAATACATAGATATACAAATTTTAAAAAGATGATAGGATTATGCAATGTCCCAATTGGTATGCACAAAGCGATTGCAGATAAACTCGGAAAATCCATGCAGGAAGTACAAGTTACGTTTGGCGGTCTCAACCATATGGTGTTTGCCACAAAAGTACTAGTTGACGGGGAAGATGTCACCGAGAAAATTCTAAGAGAGTGGGGAACCCAGAGCGTCATGAATATTACAGGAATTTCCTGGAATCCGGAATTTGTGCAGGAATTAGGAATTCTGCCTTGTTCCTACCACAGATATTACTACATGACGAAAGAGTATTTAGCCGAGGAATTAGAGCAGTATGAGAAGCATGAGCTGCGTGCGGAGACGGTTAAGGCTGTGGAAGAGGAACTGTTTCAAATTTATCAGGACCGTTCCCTGTGTGAGAAACCAAAGCTTTTGGAGAAGCGGGGCGGTGCATTTTACAGCGACGCGGCATGTAGTCTGATAGACTCTCTATATAATGATCGGGGAGATATCCAAGTTGTAAATACCGTGAATCAGGGTGCAATAGAAAACTTTGAGGAAGATGAAATTGTCGAAGTAAGCTGTGCCATTACCAAAGATGGTCCAAAGCCAGTAAAGGTAGGAAGACTGCCAAAGGCAGTAAATGGCCTAGTACAGCAGATCAAATCTTTTGAGGTGGCAGGCAGTGCGGCAGCAGTGACGGGTGATAAGAAAAAGGCACTTTTGGCGCTTATGATTAATCCTTTGGTGATGTCTCAGAAAACAGCAGAGGCGGTTTTGGACGAGCTGTTGGAAGCGCATAAAGAATATCTGCCGCAGTTTTTCCAAGTGCCATAATTTTTGATAATAAAAGAAAGAGGTTTTGCATGGAAATCTTACAATTGAAAAAATATGATCCAGAATGGAAGCAGGCATGGGAATTATATAAGGAAGCTGTCGAACAAAAAGCAATGCTTTATACAGAGATGGAATTTGAAGTTTTTCGAGACAAATTTTCTTGTGAAAAAAAAGAGGTTGCAACAGTCAATCTGATAGAAAAAGAAGGAACCGCTTTTGCTTCTGGCTGTTTGGATAAACGATCTGGAAAATTATTTATTACCATGATAATCGTACACAAAAACCAGCGCAGACAAGGAAAAGGGAAGGAAATTTTGACAGCATTGGAACAGTCGCTGGAAGCAGAAGCAGCGTGCCCCAATGACAGCCTCATCTATGAACTGTCGTTTTTTAATCCAAATACTTTGACATGGAATATTCCAGACCAAAAAGGTGTAACGCATCCGAATTCGCCTGGAATTGACGTGGGAAGCAGTGCATATTTGTTTTTTAAAAACTGTGGTTATCGTGAATTTGCACTGCAAAACAGTTATTATCTCAATTTGACGGCGTTTGAATATCCGAGAGCTTATCAGGAAAAAAAGCAGAAACTTGAGCAGGAAGGAATAACCTTCCAAATATATGACAGCAAATGTCATCAGGGAATGGAAGACATGTTAAAGGGATTTGGTAATTCCATGTGGGAAGATGAAATTTTGGCGGAGCCAAATATTGCAGAAGGAGGCCGGCCTATCCTTGTTCCAATACAGAACGGACATGTGCTGGGGTTTACAGGTCCGCTGTCTGTGGAATCAGGCGGACGCGGATATTTTGCAGGAATTGCAGTTTCAGCAGATATTCGCGGAAAAGGCTTAGGAAAACTGCTGTTTCATGAACTCTGTAATGGCTTGAAAAAGCAAGGCGCTCTTTATATGACACTGTTTACAGGAGAAAATAATCCTGCCAGAAATATTTATGAAGAAGTTGGATTTCAGATTGTGCGTTCCTGGTCTGATATGCGAAAAACGAAGAAATGATGCACGATTTTATCTTAAGAGCTGTCGCGCAGCGACTCAATAAAGACGCGAAGACGCACGAGAGGAACTTTACTGAGAGTTTTAACGAAGAAAAGTTCCTCTCAGTATAAAGGTGTGACGAAGCGGCTTTATCCTTAAGAGCTGTCGCGCAGCGACTCAATAAAGACGCGAAGACGCACGAGAGGAACTTTACTGAGAGTTTTAACGAAGAAAAGTTCCTCTCAGTATAAAGGTGTGACGAAGCGGCTTTATCCTTAAGAGCTGTCGCGCAGCGACTCAATAAAATCGCAAAGCGATTTATAATAGGAGGCTAAAAATGAGTAATGAGAAAAAAACAATTATGGCGGTTGGCGGTCATGTAGGAGATGCGGAACTGACTTGCGGCGGTGTTTTAGCTACATATGCCCTGAAAGGATATCAGATAATCACAGTGGCGCTTACAGGAGGCGAGCGGGGCAATCCAAGCCACATGACAGTGGAAGAATATCGAAAACAGAAGGAAGCAGAAGCACAGCGCTTTGCAGAACTGCTTGGTGGCGAAGCGATTGTGTTTCCCTATACAGATGGGGAACTGCCAGATCAGGAAGGTATCCGGCTTGAATTGTGTGATTTGATTCGCAGCAAAAAACCAGAAGTACTTATGACACATTGGAAACATAGTATGCACAAGGATCATGAACTGACACACCGCATTGTAAAGGACGCGCATTTTTATGCGAGTCTGCCTGGACTAGAGAGGAAGGATAGAGCACATTTTGCAAAGGGGCCTTACTATGCGCAGAATTGGGAAGACGCGACAGGATTTCAGCCATATGTTTATATAGAAGTATCAGAGGAAGGATTTGCGCTGTGGCAGAAAGCAATTCAGGAGCATTGGTTTGCAGTGAATTCTCCCAGCTTTTCTTATATGGAATATTATGCGCATCTTATGCGGTGCAATGGGTGTCTTGCAAGAACAATGTATGCAGAGGCATTTGATTTGGACGAAGAGGCAAAGAAATTAATTAAGAAGGAATTTTAAGATTAGAAAGGCATAGGAGCTGTTATGGTTTTAAATGGAATTGATCGAATAGGTCAGTATGATGCTGTTTTGAAAGGAAAACGACTGGGGCTGATTACATCTATCTCAGGTGTGAATAACAGTCTTTATTCCTCCATAGATATTCTATCAGAAAAATATACACTTGCAGCGCTGTATTCACCAGAACATGGAGTTCGCGGAAATGTAGCCGCTGGCGGAATAGTGGATACATATAAAGACCCGTATTCTGGAATTATGGTGTATAGTCTTTACCGCAGCGATTCCAAACGGTTTACAGACGAAATGTTAAAAGGAATTGATGCGCTGGTTTATGATATTCAAGATGTTGGCACGCGGTATTATACGTTTATTTCCACAATGTATTATGCGTGTCAGGAATGTGAAAAAAGACAGATGGAGTTTATCATTTTGGACAGGCTCAATCCGCTTGGAGATGCGGCGGAAGGTGTGCTTTTGCAGGAGGGATATGAAAGCTTCGTCGGAGCATATCCGATTTGTATGCGTTATGGGCTTACAGTAGGAGAACTTGCAAAGATGATCTATGATGAGCAAGGCTATACGTTTCCGCTCACGGTTATTCCTGTCGACGGCTGGCAGAGGACAATGCTGTTTCCGGAAACTGGAAATCTGTGGATTATGCCAAGCTTGGGGCTGCCTAGATTTGAGACTGCGCTTCTGTATCCGGGGACTTGCCTGTTTGAAGGAACGAATTTGTCAGAGGGAAGAGGAACGTCAGCACCATTTGAGCTGATTGGGGCGCCATATGTAGATGGATATCGTTTTGCCAAGTACATGAATGAGCGAAAACTCCCAGGCGTATTGTTTTCCCCTGCTTACTTTACACCTACGACTTCCAAGCATACAGGGGAAGCATGCGAAGGAGTTCATATCCATGTGACCGATATGCATACATTTGAGGCGTGCAGAACAGGGTTAGAGCTTTTGTTTGGATTTCGAGAAATTTATCCAGAACATTTTGCCTTTCTGCCTCCGCTTCATGAAGGCGGCAGAAAAAGTATCGAACTTTTGTTTGGAGACAATGCAATTACCAGAGAAGATATGTCCTTGCAAAATCTTCTGGAAAAATATTATCAGGACAGCAACCAATTTGCCGTCAGAAAAGAAAAATATCATATTTATACATAAAAAAATTTATCGCTTAAGTGCCATCGCGCAGCGACAAAAAAGTCGCGAAGACACACGAGAGGAACTTATATGAGTGTGGTATCGAATAAAAGTTGCTCTCATAACATGTGTGTCGAAGAGACTTTGGCCTTTAGTGCTGTCGCGCAGCGACAAAAAAAGTCGCGAAGACACACGAGAGGAACTTATATGAGAGTTCTATCGAATAAAAGTTGCTCTCATAACATGTGTGTCGAAGAGACTTTGGCCTTTAGTGCTGTCGCGCAGCGACTTTATAATAGGAGGAAAAAATATTGAAGGTGCAGGATCTGACATTGGAGCAAAAGATAGGGCAGTTGTTTGTGATGGGATTTCCGCAGGAATCTCCATCAGAAGAATTTATTCGACTTGTGCGAAAGTATCAGGTCGGCAATGTGATTTTATTTTCGCATAATATAAGTTCGGCACAACAATTATCCAATCTTACCAAAGCGCTTTTTGAAGAAATTTTGGAACACACAGGAGTGCTTCCGCTAATTAGCATTGATGAGGAAGGCGGCGTTGTCTCACGCCTGCCGCAGGATTGCGCAGTTATGCCATCTGCATTAGCCCAATCAGAAGCAGGTGACGAAGAATCTGTATATCAGGCAGCCCGTATTGCCGGAGAGCAGCTCAAGGCATTGGGCATTAATTTTAACCTTGCACCCGTATTGGATATTAACAGCAACAAAAATAATCCTGTAATTGGCGTGCGGAGTTTTGGAGAAACCGCTGAGCAGGTGAGCCGCTTTGCAGCGATGGCTGTGAAAGGATTTTTAGATGCCGGAATATTGTGCAGTGGCAAACATTTTCCTGGACATGGAGACACAGACAAAGACTCCCACTTGTCGCTCCCCGTATTAAACGTAGACAAAGAATTGCTGGGATGCAGGGAACTTGCGCCATTTTCTAAACTTATTCACCAAGGGCTTCCAGCAGTTACAATAGGTCATGTGATTGTACCTGCTCTTGAATCACAGCAAATCCCATGTACCATGTCATACAATACAGTGACAGGACTGCTCAGAAAACAAATGCAGTTTGATGGACTGATTATTTCTGATTGTATGGAAATGGCGGCAGTCAAAGAATATTATGGGATTGCCAAAGGTGCTGTGGAGGGATTGAAAGCAGGAATAGATTTGATTTTTATTTCTCATACGGCATCAGCGGTGGAAGAAGCAGTACTTGCGGTTAAAAAGGCAGTCGAGGATGGAGAACTTTCTATGGAGCGGATAGAAGATGCGGCAGCACGTGTTTTGGCGGCAAAAGAAATGTTTGGAAAATGCGACTGGAACATGGAAAAGGTAGGAACAAAGCAGCAAATCCAATTCGCAGAGGGATTCTTGGCAAAAACAATCCGGCCTTTGGACCAAACAAAAGAAAAGAAATTTTTGCTGGGGACAGATCCGCTGTTTATAGGAATTGAGCCTGGAAGCGTGACACTGGCTTCCGACACAAAAGGCCCCCAAAATTTTGCGATTTTTATGCAGCAGTGTTTCGGCGGTGAAGCGATAGAATGCAGTATGAATACGACAGAGAAAGAAATGCAAGACTGCATTGACAGGGCAAAAGGCAAATCCTCCCTAGTAGTTGGAACGCTGAATGCGCATTTACAACCAGGGCAGTGCAGACTCCTAGAAGCGCTAAGCAGTCTGAACATTCCTTTAGCGCATATAGCGCTTAGAAATCCATATGATTTGGAAAAAACATCAGACGAAGTATTCAAACTTCCATTGTATGAATACACTGTTCGCGCAATGGAAAAAGCAAAGCAATATTTTATCTAAAATAGAACGATTTTTATTCCATTGAAGGACATTGGTTCTTTTGTCAGGGCGAAAAAGCTTTTCATCAGAATACCCCCCATAGGTGTATGGCTTTTTCGCTATGATATGTCAATTCCTATCATTATGAACGGCAATATTTGTTCCTACTTTTCAAAAACAACAAAGCCACATTCATAAGGATGATCACAATACAAAATTTCTTTCTTGTCAGTGCGGTATAACAAGATTTTTAGTATGATTAGAAAATCTCCGCCACCTGAGAAAATCATAATTTCTGCCAAGAAAAGTAATAGAAATTGATTTGTCAGTACTCCAATCACTGCAACTGCGCCTCCTAGAACGAGTGTGGGCATAGCGGCTCCTAACAGATATTGCCATTTTCCCAATGGTTCTGAGCAGGTGCAGTGTGGAGAAAAAGTACTCCAAATGAATCCAAAATCAATCGAATGAAAATAATTTCTCGCAAAAAATGCCCAGGTAATTCCATGTATTAATTCATGCAGAATGACTAGCAATGGGAAAAGCAGAAATGCTACTGCGGCAGATCCCCAAGAAATTCCGTCTAAATCAAATCCATTCACCATATAGTAGATCCAAAATATTAAAACCGAAAATGGCAGCATAATTAAGGAACCTAGATAATTCGCTTGTTGAATATTTGCGTCTATTGTTCAATGCATAAATATGTCACTTCAAGTAACAGTTCTGGGTTGAACTTTGCACTTGCTGCAAAGTTCGTGGAATAACATTGAGGTTAAGGTGCATCAAGACATCGCGAAGCGATTATGCATGGCTTGATGCCTGTAACAGGAAACCGAAGGCTGAACTGTTACTACTTCAAAGGGATTTCATTATAAGCCTATTTTATCTGGTGAGTATATGTTGTATAATAGACGCAATGACAAGTCTGAAATCAAGGATTCAGTTATAAAAAATGTCAAAAGAAGCGGTTGGATAGTCAAAAATGGAAATGTGGAGGACAAGAAAATGGGTGAACAAAATTACAATGTTGGTGATTATCAGACAATGAGCATCGCCGAAAAGATTGATTTTTTATATAAGGTACACAGAGAAGAAATCTTTATATCGGACGAGGATGGAAATGATAATGAATTTTATAATGATTATCATAGTGTGCAGGATGAATTGCTTGAGCATTCGGAAATACTTTGCTGTGAAGACATTTTGCACATTATGAAGATTTTTTATGATGATTGTTTTGAGTTATCATGGCAGTTTCATCTTGCTTCGATGATTTTTAGCAATTGTCAGTATTATGGGAAAGACAGGATTTCATTTTACTTGCAGCATTTGCAGGAAGTTCCATCAAATGGAAGATTTCATGGCTGGCACTTTCCCGTACAATGGCTTATGGATGAACAAACATTTCCAATGTTAAAAGAAGCAATACAGGAGCAGACAGAAGAAATTCAGAAACTGATATTGGAAATATTAGGTGACATTGATATATACCCTGCACAAAAAGAAGAATTGAAAGCACTCATCAACAAGTAACGGCCAGATCTGTTACCCTGCTCTTGTAGTGGGTACAGATTTTTCACAACCAACAGTTTTGATTGGCGCAATGACCAAAGGTTCTATGACAGACCCAATAGGAGTAAAGACTTGTATAAAAAACACAGAAAAAGATGAACTTTCTGTTGGATAAATTGCAGCAAAGCATCACTTTGGACGGCAACCATTTGCTACAGTACATATGGATGATAAAATGCCGTTTCGTCAAGGTACTTACGGAACAGAGTTAAAATATGATGTTAACAGCAGCTTCAAAGTAATAAATGATATGATGGAAAAATATATGAAAAGAGCGGTTAAATGGAAAGAAAAGCATGAAAAGTGAACGAAACAAATACGAATGAGTGTATTGTGGTGTACATAAAACGGGAGTGAAAGATGATAATACGGCTTGCACAAAAAGAAGATTTACAGCAAATTATGAGTATTTATGCGTATGCACGGAAACAGATGATGTGTTCAGGCAATGCGAAGCAATGGGGAAATGACAAGCCTTCTCTTGAGACGATTCAAGAAGATATTGATAAAAGGCAGTCTTTTGTACTGATAAATCAAGCGTGTATCTGCGGTGTGTTTGCGTTTATCATAGGAGACGATCCAACATACCAGGTGATTGAGGGCGGCTCATGGCTCAATGATGCGCCCTATGGAACAATCCACAGAATTGCTGCAAATGGGCAGGTAAACGGAATATTTGCAGCAGCACTTGCTTTTTGTGAAAACAAAATACAAAATATTCGAATAGATACTCATGCAGACAATCAGATAATGCAGCATTTGCTCCAAAAACATGGTTTTCAGCAATGCGGTAGCATTTATGTTGAAGACAAAACACAGCGAATTGCATATCAGAAAATTTGTTTGAGAGATTAATGGTAATTGATTTTCCTATGTCTTGACCTTGTGACGGTACACCGTTACAATAGAATTATGATTGATTTTATAGAGGTATGAATGATGGAATTAGCTACAATATTAAAAAGGAAAAAAATATCAGTGTACCGATGTTCAAAAGAAAGTAATGTGCCATATACAACGCTTTTAGATATCGTAAAGGGGAAAACAAAAATCGAAAAGTGTACTGCTGAAACAGTTTATAGGTTGGCAAAAGTGCTTAATATAGCTATGGAAGAGCTTCTAGAAGAACGTTTGGAAGATAGAAAATTAATGCTGTATAGAAGTGATTTTGAAACTTTTAAAAGCAATATATGTCACTTAGTTAAAGACAGAGGTGACATTGATTTTATTATTGATACTTTGAAAGAAGATAAAATAAGGCTTTATTGGGATAGGAAATGGTATCCAGAAAGTTTTTATTTATTGGCAATGATAGATTATTTAAGCAGGGAAAATGAATTGCCATTATGCCAGGACTATGAGGATATACGAAGTTGTACTTTGCCCGAACCTCTAATGCAGAGTATCTTATAGCTATGAAATTGATGTCAGGCAGACGATATAAAAAGGATTTGTCTGATATTGTAGGAATATTAAATGAACAAAAAAGAATAGGAAAACCGCTTGATTATAGTAAAATTGATAGAGCAGTAAAAGATTTATATGATAGTTGGAATGGGATATCTGAGTATACAACAAAGGTATTAAAAGCGGCATTAGAATCAGAGAATTTGGAAGAATTATTTGAAGAGCAGGTAAAGGAAGAAGAATTTTCTAAACAAGAAGTACTTCGCATCCCAAAATATGATAAGGTTACAGGTAGCAATATAGATGATATCATTAATATGGCATTAAAAAAAGCAAGGGCGAAAGAAAAATATAATTTAGGATTTCTTCGCCATGATAGTTTGAGGATAACATAAATAATATTTTTCAGGACAAAAAAGTATACAATATTTTGAAGATATTAAAAATAGAATCATTAAGTTGTAGTTACTGTAATGGAGTGAAAAGAGAAATTTTGGTAAGTTCTAAAACGGTAAATCTAATCTGGCAGGTTCTCAAGCGGACAAGGGAAAGGTTCTGGTAAAATAATAACATGATATAAATTGTCATATGGAAATTTGATGGAGGGAGATAGAATGGAAAAATCGATTCAAATATATTGTAAAAAGCTAGAGAACTATTATGACGTTGATGGAAGGTTAATACAATACCCATCTAAAAGACCAATGAGGATTATTGCTCTTATAAAAATTACAGAACAAATTGACGCAAATAGGAAATATACAGAAAAAGAGATAAACGAAATTATTAGGTTAAATATTGCATTTCGTGATATAGAGTTAATTCGCAGGGAGATGTTTCAATATAAATTGATTGGAAGACTTCGGGATGGTTCGGAGTATTGGGTAGAAAATGATTGGAGAACTGTATATGCAGAATATATCAGAGAGGATTAGGCGGAATTTATTACAAGAATACGGCTTTGAAGTTTCTGATATTCATAAAATGACAACTGGAGTTGGTGGGGATACTTTTTAAATATATGCTTATCAAGGGAGATTTATAAAAAAAGTAGATGTTAATGAAATGAATCATCCGCTTCCCAATTATCCGGAATGCAATCAAAAACGCCATATTTCCGTAAGAAAAAGTTGTTCTCTTTATATTCAAAAGTAACAAAAAGATAGGAGGCTTTAACAGTACACCAGTATTCAAAAACAATATGATTGGGTTCTTCCACATAAATAATTGCCAATTCAAAGGGGAACTCTTTTTCTTGTGGGTCGGGGTCATTTTCCATGCTCTGTGAATAATCAAACCGTAAAATTCCTCTGGGGCTTGGAAGACACACATATCCGTACCCGTCATTTCTGACTCTCTTTTTCTGATTGAATCGCTGAACAAGATTGTCCAATTCACAAATATGCTTTGATAAACAAATAAGAAAAGATTTTAGTTCATTCAGCGAACCATAGCAGCTGTCCATATCCACTGCGATACCATAATCCTTCTCCAGGGAAAGGTAGACAAAACCATCCTCTGCAACGCACAGTTGTTCTGCATTTGTAACAAATTTTGAAATATCCCCATAACGATTATACAAGCCAATACCTCCTATTATAAATCGCTGCGCGATAGCGCTAAAGAGCAAAGTCGCTGCGACCCACCTGAACAGAGAGAAACTTTCACTCGAAAGGGCACGCATAAAAGTTCCGCTCGTGTGTCCTCGCGACTTTACTAAATCGCTGCGCGATAGCGCTAAAGTGCAAAGTCGCTTCGACCCACCTGAACAGAGAGAAACTTTCATTCGAAAGGGCACGCATAAAAGTTTCTCTCGTGCGTCTTTACGACTTTACTAATCGCTGCGCGATAGCGCTAAAGGGCAAAGTCGCAAAAATTAAATTTCAAAAACACTTCATATTTTATTATATAACAATACCAGTTCAGATGGAATAGGTTTGAAACAAATATCAAACTAATACAACAGCTTTGATGCTTCAGAATAAACGCATGGATGAACTTGCTGATTTTATTGGATAGAGTTATAATAGCCCTATCAAAACGTTTATTCTGAAAGGATAACAGTATGAGTAAGAATCTGAGAAATGAGATAGTGCAGCATAGGCAGTATGAAGGCGGCCATGCATTAACAAAAGAAAGATTTGATGATATTATACAGTGGCTTGAGACGCATAGTGAAAATTGTCCAATCACAATTGAAAAGAAAGGTAGAACGACATGAATGCGCAGCAAAAAGGGAACGATTTAACTGTACTTAAATTTGACAAGGATTTTTTTGCTATTATCGCTGGTGGGATTAAATTCCCGATTTGGTGCAAATCTTTTGCATTTCATTATCTAATCTGATAAAATAAAAGACAGTTAGTTGTTAAAAATGTTTTGGCATGGAGGGTTCTTTAGGAAAGAGTCCAGAAAGGAAAAGGGACAGAAGATGGGTAAGTTTGTTTGTACAGTTTGTGGATTTGTTTATGAAGGCGACGCAGCGCCAGATGAATGCCCAGTGTGTCATCAGCCTGCATCAAAATTTAGAGAGGAGCCTGCTGAAAATGCGCAGGTGAGTGATTTGAATTCAGACAGTAAAGAACCAGAAGGCGAATCAGGTCAAAAATCTGGGATATGTTCTGCGGATTTGGAGTATGATAAGAATTTTTATAGAATCGACAAGTCCTGCCGTTATATGGAAGAAATTCATCAAATGGCAGTGACTGGAAAGACAATTGGCGGTTCTATGGGGACAAGGATGCCAATGCCAAACTGGGACGATATCTTGCTTTTGGGCGCGCAGTTGAATCCGGCGCCATTAGCGGATGATGCACCCGTTTCAACGATGACAGTGATCGGAAAACATGCAAAAAAACCAATGATTCTGGAAAATCCAGTCTATGTTTCCCATATGTCTTTTGGGGCATTGTCAAAAGAAATCAAAGTGGCGCTTGCAAAAGGGTCAGCTATGGCAAAAACTGCAATGTGCAGCGGCGAAGGCGGCATTTTGCCAGAAGAACGAGAAGCTTCATATAAATATATATTTGAGTACATACCAAACAAATATAGTGTGACCGATGAGAATTTGCGCAATGCAGACGCGATTGAAATAAAAATTGGGCAGGGAACAAAACCTGGTATGGGCGGACATCTGCCTGGTGAGAAAGTAACTGAGGAGATTGCCGCACTGCGCGGGAAAAAGCCTGGTGAAGATATCCAGAGTCCTAGTAAGTTCGCAGAACTGAATACCAAAGAGGATTTGAAGGAAATGGTGACAATGCTGCGAAATCGTTCAGACGGCAGACCGATTGGCATTAAAATTGCAGCCGGAAGAATTGAGAGAGATTTGGAATTTTGTGTTTTTGCAGAACCAGATTTTATTACAATTGATGGAAGAGGTGGTGCGACTGGCTCAAGCCCCTTATTCCTGCGTGAAGCGACCACCGTTCCGACCATCTATGCACTGTATCGCGCTAGAAAATATCTGGATAGCGTAAAATCAGATATTTCGCTTGTGATTACGGGGGGACTTAGAATTTCGGCAGATGTTGCTAAGGCGCTTGCCATGGGGGCAGATGCTGTGGCAGTAGCAAGCGCTGCTCTGATTGCGGCGGCATGTCAACAGTATCGTATCTGTGGATCAGGTAATTGTCCAGTTGGCATTGCGACACAAAATCCTGCGCTGAGAGAGCGCCTAAAAGTAGAACAGTCCGCACAGAGAGTAGCAAATTACCTCAATGTGACACTGGCAGAATTAAAAAGCTTTGCAAGAATTACAGGACATTCTTCTGTTCACGATTTGAGTGTGGATGATTTGGTGACAATTAATAGAGAAATCTCTGAATTTACCAATATTCGCCATGCATAACAGGAAATCAGCACAAAATGAAAGGACAGCAAATTATGAAAATAGCGGATATGCATTGTGATACCATCTCCAAAATATGGGAGAGCAGAAAAGGGGAGTATCCACAGAAACTTTATCAAAATAATCTTCACATGGATATTTTGAAAATGAAAGCGGCAGGATATTTGGTACAAAACTTTGCCTTGTATATTGATTTGGAAAAAGAACTTGATCCCTTTGCCTGTGTTTTGGAGCTGACAGATGTGTTTTATAATGAGATGGCAGAAAATAAAAATGATATCAGCATCGTAAAAACGTATTTTGATATTCTTGAAAATGAAAAGCGGGGAAAACTGTCTGCTTTGATGACCATCGAGGAGGGCGGATGCTGTCAAGGAGAACTCAAAAATTTGGAAACGTTGTATAATCTTGGCGCGCGGATGATGACACTGACCTGGAATTATCAAAATGAACTTGCGAGTCCTAATATTGAGCATGACGACAAAGATGACAAAGGATTTTTGATGTTTGACAATACACAAGGACTGACAAAGAAAGGATTTGCGTTTATAGAACGGATGGAAGAGCTTGGCATGATAATTGATGTATCCCATTTGTCAGATAAAGGTTTTTGGGATATTGCAAAAAACACAAAAAGACCATTTGTAGCAAGTCATTCAAACGCGCGTTCACTATGCGGTCATTACAGAAACCTTACGGATGATATGATTCGGGCAATCGCGGACAGAGGCGGCGTTATGGGACTAAATTTTTATGGAAATTTTCTAAATGAGACAAATGACAGCAATTCCAAAGTATCATCAATTGCAGCACATGCACGCCATATCATCAACGTAGGTGGCAGTGAATGCATTGGACTTGGATCGGATTTTGACGGAATTGGTGGAACCCTTGAGATTCAAGATTGTTCCCAGATGCAAAAACTTGTTGAGGAATTTGAACGCCAGCATTTTACAAATGAAGAAATTGAAAATATTTTATACCGGAACGTGATGAAGGTCTATCAAGAGATGTTGTCATAAAGAAAGGAAACAGGGGATGTCTGAAAGTTTCTCTCAAAACAAGGTGCGGCGAAGAGACTTTAATCTTTAGTGCTATCGCGCAGCGAAAAAAATAAAGTCGCAAAGGCGCACGAGAGGAACTTTTATGAGAGACTTTTCGAATGAAAGTTTCTCTCAAAACAAGGTGCGGCGAAGAGACTTTAATCTTTAGTGCTATCGCGCAGCGATTTAAAATAGGAGGCTTTATCAGTGGCACGGAATTTGGCACTTTATGAAAAGAAAATACTCAAAGATCAGGAATTTCCAATTCAATTGATAGTGAATAAATGTGATAACAAGGGAAGGTATTTCAAGGTACATTGGCATGAGCAGATAGAACTGCACTATGTAGTGCGCGGGCAGACGATGATCCGACTCGAACAGGAAGAGCTAAAGGCCAAGGAAGGGGATCTGGTGATTGCAAACAGCAATGTCCTGCATGAGGGATATTGTGTGGGCGGGCTTATGGAAATTTTGGTAGCGATTTTTGATATGGAGGCGTTTTCCAAGGAATTTGCGGATAAAAATATTATTTTTTGCCCGATTATTTCCGGAGATTCTGAGATTTCCAAGCTTATGCTGCACATCTATGAGGAATACCAGAAAAAAGAAATCGGCTATCGTTTGGTCTGCAAGGGAGAGCTTTTGAAGCTTGTCACATATCTGGCGCGCAACAATGCGCTGGAAATGCTTTCAGAAGAGGATGGATTGAGGCGGCGCAAGAAACTAGAACGGCTAAATACAGTGTATCAATATATAGAAAAACACTATACAGAAGTTATAACGAATCGGGATCTGGCGGATTTGGTACATTTGAGCGAAGGGCGTTTCTGTCATATTTTTAAAGAAAGCGCAGGCATTTCCCCGTTGCAGTATATCAATGAAGTTCGACTCAATAAGGCAATGAACCTTCTGAAAAAGGAAAATTTTATGGCGACGGAGGTAGCGGAAGCAGTAGGTTTTTCAGATTACAATAATTTTGGGCGCATGTTTCGCAGGTATTTTGGATGTACTCCTCTGGAAGCACGAAAAAATAGCAAAATTGTATGAGTTTACAGCAGAAGAAAGCTATCTTTCCTCTGCTGTCTTTTTGTATAATAAATTTAGTTTCACACATATAAAAATGTACATTTTGTATATGAAAAGGGCTGTTTTTAATAAGATGATAAAGTCGCGCAGCGACTAAAAATAAAGACGCAAAGACACACGAGAGGAACTTTAATGAGAGTTCTAACGAATGAAAGTGCCTCTCAGTAGAGGTGTGACGAAGCGGCTTTATCCTTAAGAGCTGTCGCGCAGCAACTATAAATAAAGACGCAAAGACACACGAGAGGAACTTTTATGAGAGTTCTTACGAATGAAAGTGCCTCTCAGTAAAGGTGTGACGAAGCGGCTTTATCCTTAAGAGCTGTCGTGCAGCGACTATAATAAAGACGCAAAGACACACGAGAGGAACTTTAATGAGAGTTCTAACGAATGAAGGTTGCTCTCAGTAGAGGTGCGACGAAGCGGCTTTATCCTTAAGAGCTGTCGCGCA
>CAJUKA010000044.1:0-8605 GCA_910586585.1 uncultured Lachnospiraceae bacterium | reverse complement strand
GTTGCTCTCAGTAGAGGTGCGACGAAGCGGCTTTATCCTTAAGAGCTGTCGCGCAGCGACTATAAATAGGAGGATTGCAAAAATGAAATTAGGAACTTTTACAGTAGTACTAGGTGACATGGCATTGGATGATGCATGTGGTTTCTTGGAGTCAAACGGTGTGCAGATGGTGGAAATTGGCTGCGGCGGCTTTCCAGGCAAAGCGCATTGTGATGCAGCCGAGCTTTTAGCAGACGAGAAAAAGCAGAAGGAATTTTTGGACACGATTCACAAACATCATCTGGAAATCAGCGCATTAAGCAGCCATGGCAATATGGTTCATCCAGTTGCTGAAATTGCAAAGAAATTTGATGACGATTTGACCAATGCAATTTTGCTGGCAGAAAAATTGGGCGTGCCTGTAGTGAATACATTTTCAGGCTGTCCTGGAGGAAGCGCAGCAGACAAGACACCAAACTGGGTAACCTGCCCATGGCCAGATGATTTTTCAGAAACACTGGAATATCAGTGGAATGAAGTTTTGATTCCTTATTGGAAAAAGAAAGTGGCATTTGCAAAAGAGCATGGTATTCATAAAATTGCTTTGGAGCTGCACCCTGGTTTCTGTGTATACAATACAAAGACACTGCTTCGCTTAAGAGAAGCTGTAGGGCCGGAAATTGGCGCAAATTTTGACCCAAGCCATTTGATTTGGCAGGGAATGGATCCCTGTGTCTGCATCCGTGAGCTTGGAAAAGCGGGCGCACTGTTTCATTTCCATGCAAAAGACACAAAAGTGGACCCTTCCAATACAGCAGTAAACGGCGTTCTTGATACAACGCACTATGGCAATGAGATCGAGCGTTCCTGGATTTTCCGTTCTGTAGGTTATGGGCATGGAGAGGAGTTCTGGAAAGCAATTGTATCAGAGCTGCGCCTGGCAGGATACGACTATGCGATCAGCATTGAGCATGAGGATAGTTTGATGTCCGGCAGAGAAGGTCTGCTTAAGGCAATTCAATGTCTGAAAAACGTATTGATTTTTGAAGAGAGAGGAAGCATGTATTGGGCATGAAAAAGCATAATTTGGCGATAGTGGGTTTTGGCGGTATGGCAGGCTGGCATTATGATTTGATAGAAAAATTAGAGAACCTGTCTGTGTCAGGTATCTGGGATATTAAAGAGGAGCGGCGGGAGTATGCGCGTTCCCGCCAGATTCCGGTATATGAGAGCTTAGAGAATCTTTTGGCTGATGAAACAGTGGATCTGGTATTGGTGGCAACCCCTAATGATGTACATAAAAGTATCGCAATCGCTGCGATGGCAGCCGGAAAAAACGTTGTCAGTGAAAAGCCTGTCACATTGTGTTCAGAAGATTTGCAAGAGATGATAAAGGCATCTGAGACATATGGTAAGTTTTTGACTGTTCATCAGAACCGCCGTTGGGATGAAGATTTTCTGACAGTGAAAAAACTGATGGATGAAGGAACGCTGGGGGAAATATACAGGCTGGAATCTAGGGTACATGGTTCCCGCGGCATTCCGGGAGACTGGCGGCAGGAAAAAGAGCATGGCGGCGGCATGGTGCTTGATTGGGGCGTGCATCTTTTGGACCAGGCGTTAATGTTATTTCCAGGCGTGGCGCTCAAAACGGTATATGCAACGCTGACAAATGTGACAAATCAGTTGGTGGACGATGGGTTTACCGCAGATTTGGGATTTGCAAACGGAGTGCATATGATAGTGGAGGTAGGCACAAGCAATTTTATCAGTCTTCCCCGGTGGTATGTGTTGGGAACAAATGGTACAGCAATGATTCAGGACTGGGGTGGAAATCTGAAGATTGTGCGTGCCCGCGGAGTGGACAAAGAAGATGTGGTTCCAGTGCGGACAGCGGCTGGATTGACAAAGACGATGGCGCCGCGGCGGGAAGACAGCATCTTTACAGAAGAGCGTCCCGAAGAAAAGAGCGATATTTGTGAGTTTTACCAAAATGTGATGGCTGTAATTGAAGGACGCGAAGAGAGCCGGATTAAATTAGAAGAGGTGGCGCGCGTTATGCGTGTTATGGAGGCTGTTTTTGCATCTGCCCAGAACAATCAGGTGATAGCGTTTGAAAAATAAGTAACAGTTCTTTAGGTGGCAAAAATAAGGGATTGACAATCAGGAAAGGAGTAGTTTTATATGGGGTTACCAATTGCAGCACAGGTATATTCTGTGCGTGAGGAGGCAGCAGCAGATTTTGAAAAAGCAATGCGGAAGCTTGCAGATATGGGGTATCATGGCGTAGAATTGGCAGGGCTTTATGGCAAATCTGTGGAAGAAATCCGCGCATGTTTGGAGCGCGCAGGATTAGAGGCAATCAGCGCGCATGTGCCAATTGATGAATTTGAAAACGATTTGGACAAAACCGTGCAGACTTACAAGGAAATAGGCTGTAAGTATGTGGTGGTTCCTTACCTCAGCCAAGACAGATGGTATGGCGGAAGTCAATATGCGGATACACTTAAGACAATCAGCAGGATTTCTGAAAAATGCCATCAAGTAGGTATGGAGCTGTTATACCACAACCATCATTTTGAATTTCAAACAACGCCAGAGGGCGCTTATCAGTTGGATGCGTTCTATGATACAATTCCTTCGGAGGAGCTAAAAACAGAGCTTGATTTATGCTGGCTCAAAGTTGGCGGTGCGGATCCAGTTGCATATCTGCACAAGTACAGCGGAAGGTGTCCGGTTGTGCATGTAAAAGATTTTATCCATAAAGATGAAGAAGTTGTGCTGATGGCTGTAGGTGAGGGTGAAGTTGATGCGCAGGCAATTGTACCAGCTGCAATTGAGAGCGGTGCGCAGTGGCTTGTCATCGAACAGGATACACATACGTATGGAACGCCTATGGAAAATATGAAAAAGAGTTTAGAATTTATAAAAAATTGTATGAATCATGATTAGATAAGTAGAATGGAGAAAATATAGTATGAAAACATTAAATGTTGGTGTTGTAGGATGTGGTGGTATTGCAAATGCAAAGCATTTGCCTGCAATGAAAAAGAATGGAAATTTTAATATTGTTGCTTTTTGCGACTTGATAGAAGAGCGCGCTGAAAAGGCAAAAAAAGAGTTTGGAACAAGTGATGCACGCGTTTACACAGACTTCCAAGAGCTGATCAAAGAAGACTTGGACGCTGTATATGTGCTGACGCCCAACAATGCACATGCACCTGTGGCAATAGCGGCAATGAAGGCAGGCAAGCATGTTATGTGTGAAAAGCCAATGGCAAAAACCTATGCTGAGGCAAAGGAAATGGTTCAGACAGCAAAGGAAACCGGAAAGATTTTAACCATAGGATATCAAAACCGTTACAGAGGGGATTCCCAGTATCTCAAGAAAGCTTGTGTAAACGGTGATCTTGGAGAAGTGTACTATGCAAAGGCACATGCGATCCGCAGAAGAGCAGTTCCTACTTGGGGTGTATTTTTGGACGCAGAAAAACAGGGCGGCGGTCCATTGATTGACATCGGTACCCATGCGCTGGATTTGACACTTTGGATGATGGACAATTATGAACCGGAATCTGTAACAGGTTCTGTCTTCCGTAAGCTTGCAGATCAGAAGGATACTGGAAATGCATGGGGCGACTGGGACCCGGAAATATTTACAGTAGAAGATTCCGCATTTGGCTTCATAAAAATGAAAAATGGTGCAACAATCCATTTGGAATCTTCATGGGCATTGAACAGCTTGGAAGTAGATGAAGCGAAAACATCACTGTGCGGAACAAAAGCCGGTGCAGATATGAAGGATGGTTTGCGCATCAATCGCGTACAGTATGGCAGACAGTGCGTAGAGAAACCAGCTTTGGATGCAGGCGGTGTTGCATTTTATGATGGTAAGGCTGATAAGCCGGAAGATGTGGAACAGAGAGTGTTCTATGAAGCAATTGTAGATGGCAAACCATTAACAGTCCTTCCAGAACAGGCAATGGTGGTAACACAGATTTTGGAAGCAATTTATGAGTCTGCAAAAACAGGAAAAACAGTATATTTTGAATAACAAATTCAGTCATCACACAAGCTGTCGGAATGATTTATTAGATGATACAAGCCGGCAGCTTTTGGATGAATATATGATAAAGAATGGAGGGAGAGAGCGGCAATGACACTGGGGATTATTTCTTGGATTCGGGAAGAGGATTTTAAAAGAGTAAAAGAAAAAGGGCTTTCTTTTGTGGAATTGGATGTGAATGACCGTGCAGAAGAGTTTCTGGCGCATGTAGATGAAATCAAAGAATACAGTGAGCGCTATGAGCTGCCTGTTCAGGCGGTGGGCCGATGGGGAAGCGGGCGCATCTGCAAAGACGGCATCTGCAAGGAGGAACTTTCGCTGGAGTGCAGCCTAATTGACGCAGCGGCAAAACTTGGATGCACGATTTATATTACAGGATGTAATTATGTAGAAGAGCTTTCTTATTATGAAAATTGCACCCATGCGATTTCTTACTTTGAAAAGCTGATTGCTCATGGAAAGCAGAAGGGTGTCAAAATTGCTACATATAATTGCAGATGGAATAACTTTGTCTGTGATCCGATGGCATTCACGATGATTCATGGATATTTAAAAGACTTGTATATAAAATATGATACCTCACACAGCATTTATGCAGGGGGAGATTATTTGCAGGAAGCAAAAGACTGGGGCGATCGGTTCCTTCATGTCCATATCAAAGGGGCGCTTACAATTGCCGGATCGCGTTTTGACGATCCGCCCGCAGGAATGGATATGACAGATTGGGGTTCCTTTATGGCAATTTTACATGCCAAGGGATATCAAGGGGGCTTAAGCATTGAGCCGCATTCCGAAAACTGGCAAGGTGAGCTGGGTGACAAAGGCGTAGACTATACGATTCGTTTTATTCGAAACTTAATGTTGGAGTAAAAGCTCTAAAGAAGAGAATGTCTTTTCGCGCAAAGCCTTTTACCTTGTGTATGAAAAATGTATGGCTGCTGTATAAGGTTTGTGGATATATAATAGGAAGTATAAGGTTCTTTCTGTGCTGCTGGCTGCGGCGATGGTCGCGTCACACCAAAGAAGTTTGGAAGCACAAAGATCACACTGGCAAGCGGCATAGGTGAGAATGCAGTAATCTTTGATTTCACACTCAACGCAGTATCAGGTGTGGCAGGCAAGGCAGCGACTGCTGCGGCTGACGGAAGTCTGAAAGGAACCATCAAGATTAAGGAAAAAGGCGTTGTGATTAGAATCTTTACGAATATTGATATCGTAACGAAGGTCGCACCACCAGCGCCTACGCCAGAAAATTAAATGAAATCAGTATCAAAATGATACACTGACAATAAGCTGTCGTTTCACGATTAAAAATCGTGAAACGACAGCTTTATTTTATGCACACGGGCATTCAAGTGAAATATGTCAGCAAACCGATAAATCGGTTCGCTGACGGGGGTTGAAAAGTACTATAAGCTATTCTAAATGGCTCAAAAAACTTTGGGAATGATTGCACTGTACTATCGTGTATGGTATACTGAAAATTACAAATCTGATGGATATTCAAAAGGAAGGAAATGTAGCGTATTGGAAGTTGAAGAGAATATACAATGGCATCCAGCATTCTGTTCTGCTATGGAGCTGGAGTTAAGAGAAAATAAAAAAGACTTGGAATATATCAGGGAGTACAACTTAAGTAAAATGCCGCTCAAGATAGACTTTCTGATTATTAAGAAAAAACCAAATGTGGTAATTCAAAATGAGATTGGCGATTTTTTTCTGGGCAATAATATTTTTGAGTACAAATCACCAGGAGATGATGTAAATGCAGGGACATTCTACAAAGTATTATCCTATGCCTGTCTGTATAAAGCAGAGACAGAAGGCACCGAAGAAATTTTTGATGCGGATACCACAGTTTCTGTTGTGAGGGAAGAAAAGCCAAGAAAGCTTTTAAAACAGCTCAGAGAAAGATATGAGGTTATTCAAAAAGCAGATGGAATCTATCGTATTAATGGAATGATATTTCCGATGCAGATTCTAGTCACCAAAGAGCTTGACAAGGAAGCCCATATATGGGTGACCTCCCTGACAAGGACACTGAACAGAGAACAGGCGCAGGAACTGCTTGTCAGCTGCGCAGGACTGAACAATGAAGGGGATAAAAGAAATGCGGATTCCGTAGTGAATGTTGCATCAGAAGCAAATATCAAACTATTCAGGAAAATGATACAGGAGGGAGATCAAATGTGTGAAGAATTGAAAGAACTGCTGGCACCAGAGATTGTAGAATTTAAGATACGCTTAGCAGAACAGGATGCTGAGCTGGCGGATAAAGATGCCAAGTTAGCAGACAACGCTGCTGAAATTGCAAAACTGAAAAAGCTGCTTGCGCAGGCAGGCATTCAGCTATAATGAGGTTAGCATGTAAATGGATTTTTCCGCAAAAACCAGCCTGCTGGCTGCGGCGATGGTCGCAGGTTCTGTACCGGACGTCAGCCTTGTGGCACATGCGACTGATGTTGGATAGTGCGGAGGGGGGACAAACAAATACAAATAAAAAAGGGACTTCCTCAATCCTTAAAAGGCTATGACAGTAACGGTTATAGTCTTTTTTCATGCGGTAATTACCGTATGAAATGAACTCCTATTCCCCCAAGCGGAGAAATACCCAACAATGATATTCCGCAATTCAAACTCCCGACAAGTAACGAGAAAAAATCATATATAAGCACCGAAACCAATCAATCATATCAATCCATATCACAGGAGGGCAAAGACCATGAACAAAAAGCAGGAACAGCAGATTTTAGATTATTACAGCACCACAGACAAATATATCCGTAGCAAGACACATTCCAATGCGCATCAGACTGTATTTACCAAAGAAAGCGACAAATACCAGTGGCTTGTGTTGGAGCAGAAAAGCCAGTGCGAAGTTGAGGTAAGGCAGACCGACAGTCATGGAACAATCACAGCAAGGGATAATTACGAACTGACAGGAAATCTCCCTAAGTGCGTGGGCGTGGAGCGTTTATGTGAGGGCGCAAATTTTCAGATACCTTTTAACGCTGATGAAATCAACTTAATCTATCAGTTTGGGGAGCAGGGCAAAGCGGAAACGTGTGCCAGTCTGTCCGCTATCCTTCCGCAGATAAAGGACAGCGACACAAGGCAGATAGTAGGCGGCACATTGAAGAAATTAAATGCCCTGTCCGAAGAAACGTGTGCGGAACTGACCGCCACCACCAAAAGACGGAAACTGACCGAGCGTGACCATTCCATAAAGACAAGGTTAGCCAAAGCAAAGGAACAGGCGAAACAGCCGACAGTTGCCGAGAAAAACAGCACAGAATCCAAAGCAAAGGAAAGGGGGATATGGCACTATGAAACTTTCCCGATACGAACAGGAAACGATTGTCAATTATAATGCAGGAGAAAAGACCGCCACCCTCTACACAAGGGATAAGACGGTCATGCGGAAACTTGACACGCTTGTTGCCGATTTTCCCGACACATACAAGCTGACAGGGCAGCACGAGGTATCTAAGACTTATTCCTTTCCGAAGTCATATGTCAGCTACCGAAAGCCGAGGGCGGTCAGCACCGAGCAGAGGGAACGGGCAAGACAGATGATGATTGCTAATAGGGCAAAGAAAGATTAAGGAAAATTTATTGGTATTGTGTATGCGGTTGTGGTAAAATAATGGCGTTAAGTAATTAATCGGGATTTGTATGCTTGAAAGGGAAGGAATATGTATCTATATCACTATTATGATAAAAAAGTCGGACCATTTCGTAATCTTTCTGACTTGAGTTTTGAAGAAGCTGAAATGGTTTTAGCGAAAATTAGGAAAGAAAAACCACAAACACAATGTGCATTTCGGCAGCAAAGCTATATTAAAGACAGGCTATTTTATGAAGATATATTACGAACAGAATTTAAAAAGAAACATGGGAAAATAGAGCGTTTTGTTCCCCACTATATGGTTGTTGAACATAGTCCATGGTTAAATACTTGGTATGAGGATTGTGCCGTCATTAAAATACCGATTGAAGAATTTGATATAGAAACGCTATCTTTTACTTATGGCGATTCTCATCCAACTTTCAGTCCACGTATAAAGGATGGAAAAGAATACCGCAAAAAACTGTATACCTATCAAGAAATATTGAAAGTAGTAGAAAAATATGGATTGCCGCAAGATTGGAACAATGAAGGACAGTTTGGTCCTGAACGATATATTGAGGTACATGTTTGGAGTGATAAAACAATAAGCAAATATCTTTGAAGTTAATTTGCTAAATTCTTATTTATTTATATAATCAATATCACAATTAAAACGGAGTAAGTAACACAGCGTCAGAGCGTATAGAAAAAGTCTATGCGCTCTATTTTATTGTAAAGGAGCAGATTTATGAGCAAAGACAGCAACACACAGCAAAGAGCCACCCGACAGTACCCACCCACAAAAATAATTGTGGAGAGGCATTATGTAGGCACTGAAAAAATGGAAACAGTATTCAAGCGGATAGCCGAGGAACAGATAACAAAAAAGGTTAGGGTTACTTTTCACACCCGCGCCAGATTTAGGCATAACAATACGCCGATGCTACAGT
>CAJUKA010000043.1 GCA_910586585.1 uncultured Lachnospiraceae bacterium | reverse complement strand
TTAATTGTACATCATACCCTATGCCAGGGGGATAATAAGACCCCAACTGTTCTGTATTATATATTTCTCATCAACCTCTCCAAGCTCTCGGACTGGGGGATGCCCCTGTCCCTCACCATAGCGGTTACAGAGATGTTGTCTGCTACGAACGCAAACGCATCGACCATTTCCGACCTCATACTAATTTGCAAGCTCTATCACTTCACTTTCGTTTCGGCTCTGTTGCCTCTGTCCTATGCTTAAATCTGATGTTGCCACTTCGACTCCAAGGACTTGGTACGGGCGGTTGATTAAACCTTTCCCGACAGGATTTTCCTGCTATATAATCAGCTATGCTGATTTCTCAGCTCGCACTATGAATAAAAGTATAACACAAAACAACCAAAATGATAAACAAATTTCTAAATCTATCCGAAGATTTTTTACTATTTTTTACTAGATTTCATGTTTCATCTGTATTAAAAACGGCTAATGCGTATAAAAAGAAGGGAACTCCTGCAGTGGAAATCTTTCAGTACCTGTTTCTTTTGATTTTTTCAAACAGAGGCATATAAGAACCTTATTTCATGAAGAAATACTCTGGCTTTTGCCAAGGATACTGTATACCGCTTTATGAAAATGGTCCAGATCAACTGGATCCGTTTTACAACCATTCTTGCAGGCAGAATCATCAGAGAGGCAATCCTTCCGCTGGATTCACAAGACCGCGCCAACGTATTGATCATCGATAATTCTATGTTTGAACGCAACCGTTCAAAAAAAACGGAACTTCTTGCAAAAGTATATGACCATGCCAGACACACTTATAAATTTAGTTTCCGTATGCTCACGCTTGGATGGTCTGACGGAAGTACTTTCCTTCCGATTAACAGTGTGCTTCTTCCACCTGAAAATAAGAAAAACTGGATCAATCAAGCAGAGCCTGTCGAAAAAAGAACCGTTGGTTATAAACGGCGTGCACTTTCTATGCAGAAAGGAACACATGCCATGCTGGAACTCCTGTCATCTGCTAAAAAAGCAGCCATTCCTGCAAAATATGTCCTTTTTGACAGCTGGTTTTCCTCTCCAAGCGCCCTACATTCCGTTAAGGAAACTGGGTATGATGTCATCGGAATGATAAAGAAAACCCCGAAAATGTTCTTCCGTTATAATGGGGAAGTCTAATGCTGGAACATAGACTGGATGTCCCTGCTCACACTCTCTCCCACAAGCAGACCACCATCTGCCTATTCTACCTCGCCCCTTTGTCATTTTGCCTTGCCTGATGCACCCTGCCTGCTTCTCTTTCTTTTATAGCCCTCTCTTTTTGCCTAAGCCTGTCTCTGACGCTCTTAGTATCCACCACTTTTTCTCCATAAGTTTTCTCGTACTCCGCACAAGCTGCTTCATAATTCTGATTCTCTCTTTTTGCCACATCAAGTTCCTTATAGAATGCCTGCATAGAATCAAAATGATGTTCTTTCACAATAGAAGAAAGCCTCTTTTTCATATTGAAAATCTGATTATCAAAGCTGTCGATCTCCTGCTGTAACTCCCTGCGCCTGCCGCCTTTGAAGATGCCCGTACATTCAGACAATTCTTTTTTCAGCATATCCCTCTGTTTTTCACGCCCGAATATTGCCTTGTTCTGGTCTTTCAGCCTGCCCTCAATCTCTTTCAGCCGGGGATATTTACTTGCCAGTACGGACGGTTTTGGCTGCGGCGGTCTTTCTGCTGGCTGCTCTTTTTCAACCAGAACAGGTTTTCGCTCCGCCTTTACCTGTTTAATAATGCTTTCTTTCTCTTTGGAAGCAGTCATTGAATATTCTGTATTCTTTTTCATATCGAGTTTTCGATGCGGATCTATGGGAAATGGTATCTCCTTTCTTTCCGGCTGAAATCCTGGATCATCTCCTGCATGGATACGGCTGTCCGTTTCTTTTGATGTTTCCTTTATGGCACTGACACCATTTCCGATCACTTTCTCCACTATATCAATCACCTTCTGCATGGCTTTCATAATCAGGAGTTCTAACAACAAAATCGCTGCCCTGACAATCTCCCCGAACAGCTCCGGCCTTTGTCCGTTCTGCTCCACGGATTCTTTTACTTTATCCGTTATCTCCGTCTTTTTAAGCTCCACAATCTCCGCTTCTGATACGCCGCTTACAATCGCACGGTCAACGGTTCTGTTCCACTCCATGCGTATTTCATTGTCCGATTTGATTTCCTCCGCTTTCGGATTATTTTTGCCAACCTTCTTTGTCGCAAGGTACGGACCGTTTTTATCAAAAATACTTAACCTGTCCCTATCATCAAGCACCATCTGGTTGATTAAATCCGTATAAAACACTTTTACCCCATCTAAAAAAGATTCTTGCTTAAAGCGTTCATCTTTGACAGTGAAAATTTTGCGTTCATACACCTCACCTTTTTTAATGATTTTACAGCCTTGACGGATATTCCCATCTCCGTCAAGAATCTCTTTCTTTGTCCTCACATGACGCCCCTGCTCATTGTAGAACATATTCCGAGTGGCAATTTTCTCTGTCGGCTGTTCCAGCCGCTTTCTCTCCGCAAATACCATATGGATATGCAGATTCGTTTTACGTTTATTGTGGTGGAGCGCAGCAAAGCACTCCACGCCGTACTTTTCCTTAAATTCGTCTGCCATCTTTTTCAAAAGATAGTCATGCTCATAGTTGATAAAACTCTCCGGAAGTGCAATCATCAGCTCCCTTGCCTCAATGCACTTCCCATTCGTGCCGCTTTTTTCAAATTCCTCCTGATTACATTTGGCAAGCTCCCGCCAGAATGCCCTGTCCGGCTCCGTTGTATAGACTTCATAGAGATGCTCCTGCTTGGCGTGGCTTGAAATATAAGTGATGCGCCCTGATAAGTCATGCAGCTTTGCCATTTCTATAAATGAATTTCTTTTCATAAACGCTTTTCCTTTCTTTTGGCGGATAACCTGCCACCGCATTTTTTGTGAGCAGCCATTATAGGACGGCTGTCTGTGAACCGATGCCCGTATCCGGGCAGTCTACGGCTGTCGCTTTCTGACAGCCGCAGGGGGCTTTGTTTTGTGAAGTCCCCTCTGCAATGCTGCACATCTGTCCTGAAATGTAGCCGTAAGCAGCAGCGCCATCTATGCGCCCGTCCTCTGGGCGGCATGGATAAATACAGTCCGGTTTTTTCGGACTGTATAAATTCACACTTGCGTGAATTTGCCCCCGGCAGGGCGAAATCCCCGGAGCATAAACCGAAGGTTTGTGCGTAGGGTGTATTTCGCTCTCAAACGCCGAGGGCTTAGGGGAGAGCTTGCGCCCTCCCCGGAAATTAGTTGCTGACACTCTCTGAACCACTCCGAAGCAGTCCGTGGAACAGATTCTTTACAGGCATAAAAAAGCCGCCTGCCTGAAAACTGGTATTCCAGTCTCAAAACAGACGGCTACATTTGCACCCTTATTTGCAGCCTTCCGGCTGCTTTCTGCCCTTATTTTGCGGGCTTGAATGCCCGCCCTTTATTATGCAGCCTTTAATGGCTGCCCCTTGTCCTTGTTTTGTAGCCTTTCGGCTACCTTTTGTTAGTCTTTTTTCAAAATACGGCTACATTTATACTTTGATATAAAAAATCCGCAAAAATAAGGCTACAGTAAACCTAATTACCGTAGCCCTGCCCTATAAATATATTAAAATGCGTCAAAATCAATCAAATCATTGTCCGGCGGCTCTGTGGCATTCTCTGATACAGCTTCTTCCTGCATATTCCCCGCATTCCGTATCGTTGCTTTCGTAGCAGCGGGAGAAACTGTGCCGCCCGTCACATTTCCACTGTCTGCGCCGTTTAATGATTCCTGCCCGCACACCATGCCGCCCTGCGCCGCCTGATAAGCCCCCATAGGAACGGATAAAGGAAAAAGCTGCATCTGTGCCATATACATACCAAAAAGCGCCGGGAGATTGGACATTACTTTCTTTTCAACCGCTTCCACGATACGCTCTGCAAAAGCATCCTCTTTCTCCCGTGTTTCCAGATAGGGATCATACTCTGCCGCCATGCGCCTGTTATAATAATCATTGACCGCCTCTATCACAAATTTATTCTGCGACTTGAACATCTGCCGTATCTTTGGGGAGTGCAGAAGCTCCCACGCCCTGCATTCGTCCCCTTTTTCCATGTTAAAGCGGATATTATGGTTTTTGTTTTTCATTCAAATGCGCCCCTTATCCGGCTGATGCCATTGCTTTCTGCCTGCGGAGTTTCATATAACAGAAATATTCGTAGCCTTTGGCGTTTGCCCGTATATCATGGTTAAAAGTAACATTATCGCTGTCATAACTGCCCACAAGCTCCACAACCTTCGCCCCACCGCCCATGACATACAGTTTCATAAGATTAGGATTGTAACCATGCGCTTTCAGTTCTGCAAATATCTTATCCACATAGGATTTTGCCGCTTCCTCCATGAGCTGCTGGTATTCCCCGCCCACTTTTGTATCGCCGCAGCGCAGATAATTCTCAATAATTTCCATCGGAAGTTCCTCCGCTTTTCTGTCTAAGATGTGGTCACGGATCACCTTAAAACACTCGCCCACGCCAAGCCGCACTGTCCACGATTTGCTTTCGCTTGCCTTGCCATTATTGAGTATCATCACGTTCATCGTCCCATTCCCAATATCAGCTACCATGTGCATACCCTTAAAATCCGGCAGGCTCTCCGCTATCGCTGCATAGCACTGTGGCATGACCGTACAGTCCACAATGTCAATCAAATAACGCCTGCCCGCATACTTATAATCTACATGACGGTTCTGCATCATATACTCCCGGAACGAATCCCGCTGTGTCTGAACCCATTTTAACGGAAGTCCCACCGCAAGATGAATCTTTGCCGTTGACAGCCCTCTTGCGTTCAGTTCCTTTGCTATGGCGGCAAGGGTAATGATATAATTATCGTCATCCATGCTCTTTTCCGCCACAAAATCCTTATGCCCCTCGCCTATGGTGTAATAGCTGCCTTCATATTCCAAATAATTCCTTGTAAAAATAGGCGGCTGGTCGCTCCTGCTCACGGAAGTCGGGAAACAGCACCTTGCCGTCTTATAGTTCCCATAGCCTGCATCCACGCCTAAAATAATTGTCCCGTTCATGTTGTAATCCCTGATCTTTGTCATATAAAAATCCTCTCTTTCATGGTTTGTTTTTAATAAAATTATCTGCCATACTTGCGTTTCACTTCTTCTTTCGTCGGAAGGCTGCCGTCTACGATAACTTTATTTTCCCCGGCTGTTATGGCTGCAACCTGCTCCGTGCTGTCTGTAAGCAGAAGTCCATCCGCTGACTGCCTCGCTTCCTCTATCTGTTTCTGCCTGTCTGCGGCATTTGCACCCTCAATCAGCTGCCGGATTTCCGGTCTGTGCTTCTTGCGGTATGCTTTTTGGTACTCCCTGCTGTACTGGCGGCGTTTCCGTTTCTTTTCTTCCTCTGCAATTTCTTCCTCCGAAAGTTCCTGCGCCGGAAGATCCACCTTCCCGATATAATTTAAGAAAATCTCAATCTCCTGCACACGGTCTCCATCCATTTTCTCTATTTTGTGTACCAGAACCTTGTCCACAAATTCATTGACGATGGCAGGCGTAAGTTCCTGAATGTCAGTGTATTTATGCACAAGCAACAAAAATTCTTCCGTCCTGTCCGTATCTTCTTCAAACTGCATGAGTTTTTCCTGAATTTCTCTCATGGAAATCTCAATCTCCTGCTGTTCCTTTTCATAATCGGAAGAAAGCATTTCGTATCGCCTGTCCGGCAGCTTTCCCATTGCGTTGTCCTCATACACCTTTTTAATCAGCAGGTCAAGGTCTGCAAAGCGTTTCTCTTTTTTCACAAGGTCTGATTTCAGCTTTTTTACCTCGCCTTTGTCCCTGACCTGTGATGCGCTCCGCATACTTTTTATAAATGCCGCCTCGTCCATGCGGACGCTTTTTAAGGCATACTGTATTGTTTCAAGGATAAGTTGCTTTACCGTGTCCTCTTTGATGGAGTGGGAACAGCACACCTTTCTGTTCTGCTTTCTGGCACTGTTATATGTCCCACAGTTAAAGCCTGCGGATGTGTGTTGGACTTCCCCGTTCGGAATCCCACGCCAGTCCCTGCCTGCCCTCGTTGTTCCCCTGCGGTAGTGCATTTTTCCACCACAGTCTGCACAATAGAGCTTTCCGGTCAGCATACTCCCTTCCCCGCTGGTATCAAACCTTCGAACAGTTTTTCTTAATTCCTGCACCATATACCAAGTCCTGCGGTCTATAATCGGTTCATGGGTATCCTGAAAAACAAGAATCTCGTCACTGCTGTTTTTGACTGCTTTCTTGTCCTTATAGGATTCCTTGTGGCTGCGGAAATTTACGGTATCTCCCATATATTCCGGTCTTTCCAGTATCCGTGCAACCGATCCGCCCGTCCAGTTATAAGGAGTTTCAAAATTACACATAGTTTTATAATTCCCCCTGTTTCTGGTCGCCTGATAATATGATGGTTTCTCAATCTTTTCTTCCGTAAGCTGCTTGGCAATCTGGAACGGTCCCATGCCATCCACTGTCAGCCTGAAAATCTTCCGCACAACCTCCGCAGCTTCATCATCGACAATCCAAAGATTTTTGTCATCAGGGCTTTTTACATAGCCATATGGCGGATTGCTCGTAATCGGTTTTCCCTCTTTCCCCTTTGCCCGCAAAACTGCGGTGATCTTCCTGCTGCAGTCACGAAGATACCATTCGTTCATGATATTCAAAAAAGGGGCGAATTCACTGCTGGTGTTGTTGGTACTGTCAACACCGTTGGAAACAGCAATAAAACGGACACCCTTTTCACGGAAGAATACCTCGGTATAAAATCCTACCTGAAGGTAATCCCTCCCCACACGGCTCATGTCCTTTACTATGACTGTGCCGATGTCGCCGTTTTCAATCCGGCTTAACATCTGCTTCCATCCCGGTCTTTCAAAACTGCCGCCGGAAAATCCGTCATCCGTAAAATGCACCGTGTTCGTGTACCCGTTATTTTTTGCGTAGTCTTCCAGCATTTTCTTCTGGTTGACTATGCTGTTGCTGTCCCCCGCAAGATCATCGTCCCTTGAGAGCCGCTCATAAAGAGCTGTTATTCTGTTGTCACCAGCCGTCCTGTTGTTCATTCCGAACTCCTTTCCGGCGGCTGGCTCATCTGTGGTGAATCCATCTTAACATAACTTTCCGTGCCTGTCACCATTTCATTCAAAATTAAGCGGGGAATTTTTTCATCCAGCGTGTCTGCGTATCCCGAACCCGTATATACCCTGACCTTGAAAAGCGTCCCTCCGATTCTTCTGTAAAAAAATCCAGCCTCATGCGGGCTGGTTTCCATCATCCTGTCATTATCCGTTTTTACTGTTTCCATGCATCCTCCCTTGCGCATCCGGCTCACTGCCGTTATAATGTTTCTTATGCTTCCGTTATTTGTAACCATATTTTTGTGTTATCCGTATCCCATATTCCCATTCTCCTTTCTTGTAACCAATTTTTAAATAAAAAGAATTACATCTTTCACTAATGGGAGAAAAACGGCTATAAAAACGGAAGTGTTTTTGAAAAAACTGCTACAAAATTTTATTTTTTTGCAAAGGACTGACTATAAATGCCGAAATACGCTGAGTTCCAGACATTCAGGGAACAAAACTTAATAACCGAAGCTGACGGGGATATGCTCCACCGTGAAGCCCGTGCGCTTGCCCTCCGGCGTATCGAGGAAAGCGCACGGACAGAGGAGGATTTCAGGGAAGTCATTAAATGGTGGGATAAACTGGATGCTAACAGGGAACGCAGGGAAAGGGATCATGAAAAAGGACGCTCCGTTGTCCCTCTGGAATGGGGCACAGACGAACCATATCTTTCTGACAGGCCTTCCTATGACACGGTTTTAAGAAGGCTCATGCTTGCAGGCGATTTCATTGACCTCATATTTGACTGCCCGGAAACGCTACATGAACTTGTCACGGATGCGGATTTATCAAGAATATTAAAAGACCTGAAACCGCATCTCAAAAATATGCTCTATTATCTGTTCCTGCATGATTACTCTGCTGCGGAGTATGCGGAGAACATCGGACAGTCAGACCGGAATATCCGTGGCATTCGGGAGACTGCACTGAAAAAGATACGGAAACTTTATGGCGGCATACTCGCATACAGACAAGAGAACAGCCTTCCGATGACGATTGATGAAAAATATTTCTTAAACAATGGCGTGCGGAAGAAAAAGGACAGCAGACAGCTTGACCGATAACAGGTAACTGCTTATAATATAGGAAGTATTACATCAGATGATGCAATGAGCGCAAGAGAGGAAAGAGGGAGCTTGCTCACTCTTGACGAACGGCGAATGCCGATCATGAACGAAGTTCATGATATGATAGATTGATGGATTGGAGCAGATTTTCTATGAAGAATTTATTTGAACATACCAGCGCACCGTGGATTCGGTACAGCAACTACGAATATAAAACAGATAATAATGACAATCTTTACATAACCGTTTCCAAAGATGCCAAGCCGGAAATGTACCGCCCCATGCAGAAAGCAGGACAACTCGTTATGGATGCCGTAAATGTCGGACTTGCCGCCATGCACAAAGTCCCGGAAGAAGAACTGAAAGAATCTGTCCTCGGTTTTGTGCGGAAGTACGGTTTCCTCGGCTTTATGACCGCCCTGCCGACAACAGCGGATTTTATCACCTATGAATCCGTGTATCTTCCCAAGAACCACTTTATAAAGGAAGAATCCCTCTCCACTGAGGATTACCTTTCTTATTTCTATCCTTTTAATAAGCCGGATTTCAGAAAAAAAGGCGTGGAATCGGGATGGTCTGTGACTGACCGTGAGGGCATTGCAATCGCAATGGCTATGGGGAATGCGCCGCAGGCTGTGACGATGGGATTCCAGAAGGAATATGCCGAAAAGTACGACTGGATTGTGAAAGAGTTTACTGACCTTGCGTTTACGTTTATGACAAGTTTCCTTTATTACCTCGATTATGATTCGCTTGACGAAGATACCCGCAGCCTGTACCGTCAGGGCATTTCCGCTTTCGGCGGTATTGCCCCAACTTACCGGATCGCACTTGAAAAGGATGCGCCCGTCATTGTATGGGACTTCCATTCCCTACTTATCATGGTTCAGATGTGTTTCTCCTTCATGCTCACGGATAAGGACAGCGATATGCGGATGTGCAAGCACTGTAAAAAAGCTTTTATTGCAAGCAGAAAAGGAAATGAGTTTTGCAGTCCGCAATGTAAAAACCAATATAATGTATACAAATCAAGAGAAAAGAAAAAGGGGAACAAAAACGATGATTGAAAACAGGAATGTAAATATCATAACCGATGCTGACGGTAAAAAGCTGGCCTTGATTAACGATATACGTTTCAAGGGCAAACGGCAGATTGACTGGGATGATGTAAAACAATATCTTGAGGGATATGTCGGTGACTATTACGAAATTGAAGAAAGTGCAGAACGTATTTATATCGGAAATGAACTTCCGGAAGAATACACGGAATCAGAGAGCCGTAAAAGCCTTATGGGGGCTAATGCGAAAGCTAAGGCAAATGCCGCCACTGCAATACCGGAGCTGATCCAGATAGCATCCAATCCGGCTTATGAGGAAAACCGCAAGGAAAAACACAATAAAAATGCCAAATTCGGCTGGTACAGGTATGATGTCCGTTTTGCCCTCCCGGTCTATGAAGAAAACGTACTCGTCAGATACAATATTTTCCATGCCCGGCTTCTAATCAACCACGCTGAAAACGGCAAAAAATATCTGTATGACATTTTGGCAGTAAAAAAAGAAACGAGCAAGCCGTAACAAGATGTACGGTGAAAACCCATTTCTTATTGTCAATAATAAGCTATTTTTCCCGTCCTGTCAATCCCCGATTTTGATTTTTTCAAAATGCCGCCATTGGCATTTCTAATGCAATGGGGGAACTTTGTTCCCCCTTAACTACCCCATAGCAGGAAGCGCAGAAGATGTCAAGACCGCCGCAGGCGAGGCAGAGCCGATGTCTTGACATCTTCTGCGCTTCCTGCTACCACCTGCGGGATTTCCACAAAATTAAAGAGAATAAATCAAGTCATGCAGCACTATTTCCTCCGCCCTGCTCCTGATGCTGTTTGTTTTTTGAATCCAAAGCAGCCAGTCATCGGATTTTAGCTGCTCCGTCACACCCTCGTTTTTTGCCATCTGTCTTACAAGCCTGTCCATCATTTCATTACATTCCTCGTCAATCTCTGCAAGATGCTTCCATAAGGTTTCCGACAAAAGCATATAAGAATAAATGCCCCTGTGGTTTTCTTCCAAAAACCGCTTTCTCATTCTCCCATACTTCCCGATCTGATATTCTATTGTATCCGAAAGTTTGAGATCAGGGATTAGATAATCGCCTTCCCAATGATATGTAATCTCCATATACAACCGCCTTTCTTTGTGCTAAACTGTTTACAGATACGAATAAAAGAATTATCACCTTCTCCCTTTACCACAACATCTGCAAGTTTCCATTCACCACAAATGAGCCAGCCGCATATGTTGTATTTTAGCAGATGCCCCATTTCCGCTAAAATACTGCGTTTGCCGAAAATGTTTACATCTACAGTTCACAACATATCACATCATCAAGGTACTGGCACTTGGCGAACATATCCGAGGATTTCTGCGCCTCGGTCTGTGTGATTCCCGCCACGTTGCGCATTTTTGTGTATAAAAAAAGGTTTTTGTAATTATGGCTTTCATCAACGAAAAGTCTGTCCACGCCAAGCTGTTCAAAGGTCACAACATTATCCTTGCGTGTGGTGTCATTGAGTTTATCAAGCCTTGCCGTCAGGGATTTTTTCGTTTTTTCCATCTGCTTGATTGTGTAACGTTCCCCGTTGTCCGCTTTTGCCATTGTAATCGCCGTTTCGATTTCGTCTATCTGACGTTCTATGATCGCCGCCTGACGCTCATGCGACAAAGGGATTTTTTCAAACTGCGTATGCCCGATAATGACCGCATCATAGTCCCCTGTTGCGATACGGGAACAGAATTTTTTGCGGTTTGCAGGCTCAAAATCCTTTTTTGTGGCGGCTAGGATATTTGCGCCGGGATACAGCCGCAGGAAATCACCTGCCCACTGTTCCGTTAAATGGTTCGGTACAACAAATAAACTTTTCTGGCACAAGCCCAGACGCTTACTCTCCATTGCCGCCGCAATCATCTCAAACGTTTTGCCCGCGCCGACACAGTGGGCAAGCAGGGTGTTGTCGCCGTATAACTGGTGCGCAACTGCGTTAAGCTGGTGCGGTCTTAACTCGATGTCCGGCGTCATTCCGGGGAATTTTAAGTGCGAACCGTCATACTCCCGTGGTCTTGTGGAATTAAACAGTTTATTGTATTTTCCCACCAAATCCTGCCGCCGCTCCGCGTCACGGAATACCCAGTCTTTGAACGCCTCCCTTATTGCCTCCTGTTTCTGCGATGCTATGGTGGTTTCCTGCTTGTTCAGCACGCGCTTCTCTTTCCCGTCCTCCACTATGGTGTCATACACACGGCTGTCCTTCAGGTTCAGGGAGTCCTCCAGAATCGTGTAGGCATTTCTCCGGCTTGTGCCGTAAGTCATGTTGACAAGGGAATTGCCGTGGTCTGCATTTTTTCCTTTCACGTTCCACTGTCCCGTCACGTCGGAGAACTGTATGCCTATCATGTTCCTGTCAAATAAATGCTGCGGCGTTTCAAAGGTATCGCGCATAAAATCCTCAATATATTTCGGCTCAATCCATGTCGCGCCGATGCGCACCTCGATTTCCGATGCATCCAGTTCCTTCGGCTGCACCTGCGTGAGCGCCTGCACGTTTACTGCATACTCCGGGTGGTTCTCCGCATAGATTTTCGCCGTTTCCAGCTTGTCACGCACGTTGCCGCTTAAATACGCATCAGCGGTTTCCCACCTGTCCGTAACGGGATTTTGGAAGATAATGCCTGCCAGTTCCTCTTTGACGGTATCAATGTCTTTTCCGGAAAGCTCCGCCATATAGTCAAGGTCAACTTTTGCCTTCTCCGATAAGGACACCGCCAGCGCCTCTGTTGCCGTGTCAACACTTGTGACAACTTCTGCCTTCTTGATTGTGCGCTTTGTGAACATATCCGCCTTGCCCTTGAAATTGCCCTCGTCGTCGATTTTCTCCAACGAACAGAGCAGGCAGTAGCTTGAATCCTGATTGAACGCCCTCCTGTTGGTCTGCGAACTGATAATGCCGTATTTCTTGGAAAAACTGTCATACAGCCGGTTTAATTTCGCCTGCTTTTCCGTAATGGCTGTGTCAGGGTATTCTTCCAACTGTAAACTGATAATCTCCTGCGTACAGTCGCGGATAGCCACCATGCCCTTAATCCGTTCCTGCATGGTATCGGGCATTTCCACGGGCTTCATTATGGAATTTTCACGGTAATACACTTTATCGTCAACAAGGGTATAGCTGTAATTCTTCACGTCAGGGTCTGCGGGGATTACGGTGTCTGCCCCTTCCTCTGCAAGCCCGTCAATCTCCACTGCCTCAATCTCCCCGTCAATATGGCTGACCGCCTCCCGCAGCTGCTCCGCAAACGGTCTTGACGTGTCGGGCTGGCAGGTGCTTTCCATGCCGTAGGGTCCCGACACCATTTCCATTTTTCCCACGACCATCTCCGGGTGGTCTGCAAAATAGCTGTTCATCGCAACGCCGTCTTTTTCCGTAAGATGCACCCATTCCGGCTCTATGTCCATCACACGGTCACGCTTTTTCAGGAAAAGAATGTCCGACGTGACTTCCGTCCCCGCATTTTCCTTAAACGCCGTGTTCGGAAGTCTGACCGCGCCCAGAAGCTCCGCCCGCTGTGCGAGGTATTTGCGCACTTCGGGGCTTTTCTTGTCCATCGTGCCCTTGCTTGTGACAAAAGCGACAACGCCGCCGGGGCGCACCCTGTCCAGCGCTTTTGCGAAAAAATAATCATGGATTAAAAAGTTATTCTTATCATACTTTTTATCCGCAACCTTGTACTGACCAAACGGCACATTGCCGACAGCCACGTCAAAAAAGTCGTTCGGATAATCCGTCTTTTCAAAACCGGAGATTTTAATGTCCGCTTTCGGATAGAGCTGTCTTGCAATCCTGCCCGTGATGCCGTCCAGTTCCACGCCGTAAAGCCTGCTTTCCTGCATTTTCTCCGGCAGCATTCCGAAAAAGTTCCCGATGCCCATCGCAGGTTCCAAAATATTTCCTTTCTCAAAACCCATCTTTTCAAGCGCTTCATAGATGCTGCGGATAATGACGGGGCTTGTGTAATGGGCATTTAAGGTACTCTCCCTTGCAGATGCGTATTCCTGTTGGGATAAAATATTTTTTAATTCCTGATATTCATTTGCCCAGTTCGCCTTTGTTTCGTCAAAGGCATCGGCAAGACCGCCCCAGCCGACATACTGTGATAAAATCTTTTGTTCTTCTGGTGTCGCGGTTCGGTTTTCCCCCTCAATCTTCTCCAAAGTGCGAATTGCTTCTATATTTCTTCGGAATTTTTCTTTTGCATTCCTTGCGCCGAGCGCATCGTCCGTAATACGGAAATTGACGGCGCTGGATTTGTCAGTCTGCGGCGTTTTCTCCGGTTCAGCCTGTTCCGGTTCGTCGAAATGCAGCTTCTCCACGACAATATCATAAGGAAGTCCGTTTTTATCCCCCGGATACACCGTCGTTTCACTGACTGTCGGCTGCTTTTGGTCAGCGTGTCCAAAAGTGTCCTGCTCTTTTTCCTCCATATGCGGGGATTCCTCTGCCAAGAGGCGCTCAAAATTCTCCCTGTTTTCCACCCTGAAAACCGGATAAAGCAGTTTCGGGTCACGCATCTGCACTTCCCTGTCGGAAATATCCTCGATAATAAACTCTGTCCCCTCAATGGTTACGGTATCGCCAACCTCATAATCGGACTTTTGGACAGCGTGACCTAAAGTATCCGTTGCCGCCTGCTCTGCCTTTTGGTCACCATGTCCTAAAGTGTCAGCGTTTTCCCCCCGCAGCGTTTCCAACTCCGGCTTTTGGTCACTCTGTCCAAAGGTGTCCTGTGCATGTTCTTCAACGGCATCTGCTTCTCTATCTGCTTCGCCGTTTTCCGGTTTTTCACGGATTGCCGCCGCATCAATGTCAGGAACTTCATTGTCGCTGTCCCTGATTCCTTTTTCTTCGTTTTGGGCAGGCAGCTCTGTAACATTTTCCGCTGCATTCTCTTTCGGCTGCTCCTGTCCGGCTGTCTGCGCCGCAAGAATATTTTCCCGTTCAATGTAGCGTCTTGCCTGATTGATAAAGCCATTCAGCACCGCAGGGTGGGAATTTACCACCATGTCGTTGGTTTCCCATGTGGAATAGGGCGCAGTTTCCTTTGCCCACTCCTTATTTTCATCAGAAATACGCTGTTCCTGCGTTTTATGGGCGACGGTATGGGAAAGTACATAGCGCACCCGCTCAATGCCGTATTCCCTGATAACGCCCCCGGCTGTTTCCTTTGGGAGCCGCCTGCCGTCAAACTTTTCAGCGATTGCCCTCTCTATGGCGTTTTTGCAGGCAGCCTTTGTGTCACGCTCCATCTTTGCCTGCGCTTTTTCAAGCTCTTTCTGTGCCTGTTCCCATTTGTAATCCACATAGGCTTCCTTGCCTTTCGGGGATAAATACTTATCTTCCTCAATCAGCTTGCGGATACGCTTTTCCACAACTTTCCATGACAAAAGAACCTTTGTATACGGACTGCCAATCTCCCCCTTTTCCAGCCGTATTCCTTTACCGTTATGGTCTTCATAACTGCGGTCTGTACCTACAAGTGCAGGAGCAGCACCGCCGATACCGTATTCATTTTTCAGAAATTTAACAGCCTCTTTACTGTCATGCCCCTCCATAAAATACTTATAGATGCGGAAAGCGCCATGTTCATAACCGCTCCCCCTGCCAAGACGGTGGTCTATCTCGTCCTGTGTAATAAAGTCCTCTTTCTTTATCTCCACGCTTTCCGCAAGTGGATATTCTGTTTTAGGCAGGCGCAAATCTGCAAGCTCCTCCCGCAGTCCTTTCGGCGTATAGACAGCGCGGTAGCGCATTTTCTTCTCGCCTGATTCCAGCTCCTTAATAGCCTTGTCCATGTGGGCGGCAACCATATCTATACCTGCCGGATCGGAAAGCAGCTCAATCAGATGTGCATGGCTGTCAGGAAATGCTGAATTGCTTATTTCAAGTTCCTCCGGCATTTCCCCCATTCCGTCACGGAAGAAAAAATATACATAATTGGCAATCCGGCTCCGTTCCGTTTCATCAATCAGGTACGCTTCATTTTCACCTATATATGTACCGCTTTCCACCTGTGAGCGTATTTCCGACTCAATTTCCTGCCAGTTCATGGTCAGCGTTGGGTTTTCCAATGCGGACGTACCATAGCCTGCTGTCATGCCCTCCTTATTGAACCACACCGCTATCTGCTTTCCATCAAACTCAAAGCCTTTGCCTGTAGTGCCGTATTCCTTTTGCAGAAATGCCGCCATTTCCTCCGGCGTCTTTCCCTGCCTGTATTTTGCATAGATGCGTTTCCGGCTGTTTTCTTTTCCCCCGCCGCTGCGCAGGATTTCAGAAAGCTGTTCCTGCGGTATCGCCGTCATGGGCGGCACGCCGCTCTTTTCCTCCGCCTGTTTCATCACAATATTGCCGACCTGCTCTGAAAACATGGTAAAAAGATTGAGCTGTCTGTACATACCGTCCGTATCAATCTGCTCTGCCTTTTCCCCCGGAAGCAGGTATTCGCCGTCCTCGATATAGGAATTTACAAAGAAACGTGCATCTTCCCATGATATTTTTGTTTCTGCCTCAAGGGTAAGGTAATGCCCTTTCCACATGGTAAGACCATCCTCATCGGCGCGGTATCCTGCCCTGATCTCCCCGATGTCAAGCTCCGTAAATTCCTCCATGCGGAAAGAATTTTTCAGATACTCCGTCTGCAGCCTTGTATCCTGCTCCATCTGAAAATACCCCGCAATCTCCGGTCTTTTATGGATAAGGAAAGCGTCGGAACACAGAATTCCTTTCTGAATATCCATGTAATTATCGGCTGCACGCAGCTCGGCAACGAAAGAGCCGGATAATGATGTTTCCCCACTTCCGTGGTCATTATCCGGCTCTGATGTTTCCGTATTTAATTGTGTTTTGAGGTGGTCAATTTCGCTTTCTAAACGTAAATCAGTTCCGCCAGTACGTTCTCCTCCGCCGAGTGTCTGATGTTGTTCATCATGCCCACCCACTTCATCTGATCCGTTTCTTTCAGTTCCTCCGTCACGCCCTCTGCTTCCGCCATCTGCGCGGTCAGGAAGTCCATTCTCTGCTCTGCCTGCTCCTGTATCATCAGGCAGTGCGCTTTCAGTTTCCCCGACAGTATCATGCCCTGATAAATCCCTCCCCTGTGTTCTTTCAGGAAGTTCTTCCTCATCAGCCCGTACTTCGTCAGCACGCCCTCCGGCTCCTCGTCCGCCATCAGGTTCGGTATCAGGTAATCCCCGTTCTTCTCGTATGTCAGTTCCATATGCAGCGCCCTCCGTTTCTTTATTTTCCGCCGTTTCCGGTCTTTCTGGTTCTTCTTCACTTTCACGCTTTAAAGCATTATAGTCCACATCCGTTTCTTTTGCAAGCACTTTTTCGGTATTTTTATTATTTTTCTGCGTTTCCTCTTTTTCCGGCTCTGCGGCTGCTTCCATGCCTGCATTTTCCCTTGTTACGTTTTGTGCCGCCTGCCTTTCCTGCGCCACTACCGTCCTGCCGATTTCCAAAAGAAGCGGCTTGCACATTTCCGCAGTGGCGTTTCCGATTACCGCAAGCGTGTCCGGCGTATTAAACTCGCTGATATGGGTAAAATCAATTTCATTTTTCCAAAAATCCATGTCCGCCCCGCAGCGCGACAGCACCGTGTAGGCTATGCTCGATGCCAGCGTGTCCCGCAGGCATATCCCCACATTCAGCTCGTCCATTTCCTCAAGAAAGCTGCCCTCTTTGGCATATCCAATCTGCGGCAACAAATCCCCATAATAATCCGATGCAATCCTTTCGGCAATTTCGATAATCCGCTGTTCAAAGGACTGTTCCCTGTCCGTGCCGCCATAGGTCTGTTCCAGCCCTGCAAGCACCGCTTCCTTATGTTCTTCTTTCAGTTCCCATATGTACGGGTCACGCCCGATACGCCTTGCCTTATGCACATCCGATACGTCAAAGACATATTTCAGTTTCGGGCGCTCACTCGCCGTGTCAATCAGCGCGATGCCCTTTGCACCGCGGTTTACCCAGCAGTACATTTTTTCGTTCCAGTCCTCCAGTGAGGCACAGACTGACGCGTCCGGTCTTTGTGCATGAATCAGGAGCTGCTCGTTGTACGGGCGCTTGTACAGCCGTGCCGCCGTATCAAGAAATGCCGTCCAAGATGCCCCATTTTTAGCAATCTTCACTGCGGTATCTTCCGCCATTGCGGAAACATACTGATATTTTGTCATAGGCTTTCCTCCCAAAAATGACGGCGGGAAATCCCGCCGCATCGTTTAATCATAAAATCCGTTTTCCTCAATGCCCTTTTCCAGTATGGAGCAGATCAGGTCATCCAGCTCCACGCCATTCATCTCGCTTACCACTATCAGCTTTGCAAGCGTGCCTTTTCTGACCGGAATGGTATACTGCTCCTCATCCGGGCAGAGTTCCCGCACACAGACACCGAGCGCATCCGCAATCCTGCAGCCTGCCGTGATGTCCGGCTCGCAGATGCCCGCCAGTATATTCAAGAGTTCATTCTCCTGTATGCCGGACAACGCCGCCAGTCCCGGAATGCTTATCTCCATTTCTTTCATAAGGCTTAAAATCTTGTCACCCATGCCTAAAACCGCCATGCTCATCTTGCGCCCTCCTGTCCTGCCTTTGTCCCGAAAGAGAACGAAATACCCTCTTTCTGTTTCGCCGCCGTAAACTTCGCCTTAATATCCGCCACCCGCTGTTCCAGTACCGAAAACATTGCCTCTGCCTGTTCCTGTGTATACTCATAGGCTGATCTGTTGGCGAGATTCTCAAGCCGCCCGATTGCGTCGATTGCCTTGTTCATACGGTACTCCCCAATCCTGATAAACTTCTCCGCTTTTGTTTCGTCTGCTTTTGCTGCCGGTTCTGTTTCCTGTGTCGTTGTGTTTGCCGCTGCATTTTTTGTTGCATCATTCATGTTTTAATTTCCTCCATTCTTTTTAACGCAAAAAGGGCGCGTGAAATGGCTGCATTCCATACGCCCTGACGCTGTTACTTCCATATAAATAGTTAATTGATATTTTACTGCTGTTTAATTTTTCCTCTTGGGAAATTCCAGCCTGACCTTGTACTGCGAACCTCTGACTTCTTTTCCGTCTTTGGTGTAGGAATAATCCTCAATGCCCTCCGGTATCAGGTACGCATCATAGCTGCCCTTCTTTCCTTTCAAGCCTTTTACGAGTGTCTTTTTCCCCTCCAGCATACTTTTTACCTGACTGTCGGAAAGGACGGCTCCCATAGCGCGCCCCACATTCATGCCGCATCTGCTCTTACAGTAAGCGCCGAATTTTCCCTTTGCCACATTGCCACCGCATTTCGGACATTTTCCCAATACGTCTGTTCCCTGCGCACCGTTTCCAAACACGGATTTTTGCTCGTCACTGACGCTGTGGTAGGTCTGCACAAGCCCTCTGACCATATCCCCTATGCCGTCCATAAATTCCTGCATGGAATACTCCCCTTTTGCTACAAGGGTAAGGGCATTCTCCCAGTCGGCGGTCAGTTTTGGGGATTTTACCACGTCGGGAAGCACCGTAATCAGTCTGATGCCGTCCTCAGTGGGGATTATCTGCTTTTTCTCCCGCCTGATAAATCCGTCCTTTACTAATTTTTCAATAATGTCCGCCCGTGTCGCAGGCGTCCCCAATCCTTTCCGTTCCACTTCATCACCCATATCCTCCGATCCGGCGCGCTCCATCATGGAAAGCAGCGAATCCTCCGTAAATCTTTTGGGCGGATTTGTGAAATGTTCACTGATTTTTGTCTGCACCCCGTCAAACGTCTGCCCTTTGGAAAGTTCCGGCAGCTTCTTTTCTTCCGCGGCATTTTTATCCGCATCTTCCGATGTTTTGAAAGAACGCTTAAAGGCATCTTCAAAATCCTTCCAGCCGTTGCGCGTGACGCTCTTTCCCGAAACCGTGAAAATATGTCCGCTGCAGGTAAGCTCTGCCTTTACCGTTTCATACAGGTGTTTCTCCCCTGTCGCACATAAAAGGCGGTTTGCGATTAAGGACAGGATTTTCCGCTCCGTTTCCGGCAGCGCCGCAAGGTCAGCTTTGGCAATCTCCATTGTGGGGATAAGGGCGTGGTGGTCTGTGACTTTTTTGCTGTCCATCACCCTTTTTATATCAGGATTGAATATCACGCTTTCCTCAAATAAAATCGACTGGAAGACCGCATTGATTACGTTCTTTGCCGTCTGTTCCATGTCGTCGGATAAAAACTGGCTGTCCGTCCTTGGATAAGTGGCTAATTTTTTCTCATATAAACTCTGCGTGTACTCCAAAGTCTGTTTTGCCGTAAAACCGAACAGACGGTTCGCGTCACGTTGGAGTGTGGTAAGGTCATAGAGTTTTGGCGGCGCAGACGCCTTTTCTTCCTTTATAATGGAAGTGACAAGCGCCTGCCCGTTTTTACAAGCCTCCGTAAGCTGTTGTGCCTCATCCTTTTTATCAATGTGCCCCGATACGGCATCCACGCCGCCGCATAAAATATGCGCCATAAAATACTGCTCTTTCTTAAAATTCATAATCTTTGCTTCGCGCTCCACTAACATCGCAAGCGTCGGTGTCTGCACCCTGCCGACCTTTAAGACCTTTCCGCCGTAAAGCACGGTAAAAAGCCGCGTTCCGTTCAGTCCCACCAGCCAGTCCGCTTCCTGTCTGCACAATGCAGAATGATAAAGATTGTCATAATTATTTCCCGGCTGCAAATTTGCAAAGCCCTCACGAATGGCATTTTCCTCCATAGAAGAAATCCATAACCGCTCTGTCGGCTTCCTGCACCCTGCCATTTCATACACAAGGCGGAAAATCAGCTCGCCTTCTCTGCCTGCGTCTGTCGCAGCGATGACCGTATCAATCCTGTCATCGTGCATCAGGTTTTTCAGCACTTTATACTGTGCCGCCGTTTCCTTTTTTACTTCATGCTGCCATTTGTCAGGTATCATGGGCAGGCTCTCATAATTCCACTTTTTCCATGCATCACAGTAGCTTTCCGGCTGTGCCAGTTCCACAAGATGCCCCACGCACCATGAAACGATATAACCGTTTCCCTCCATGTATCCGTCTTTTCTTTCGTCTGCACCGATTACGGCGGAAACCGCCTGTGCCACACTTGGTTTTTCTGTTATGACTAACTGCATTCCTGTCCTCCTATAATTCCGCACCTTTTGATTTTTTCCTGTCCTGTGTCTGCTCCGCTGGCTTTAGTGCCGCAGCCTCCGCTTTCTTTTCCGCAAGCCTGCCCTTTACGGACTCCCTCGGACGTTCCTTGTATGCCTCTACCATTTTTTTAAGTTCAGCATTGGAAACGCGGGTTTTCTCCGTCCCCCACTCTTTTCTGCCGTCAGGCTTTTCTCCAACGACAACTGAACGGCGCAGCGTGGTGTGTCCCTCTGACGGGAGCTTGATCCACATCCCTTTGCCGAATTTATCCTCATGGACATGGTTTGATTTCACAACAAAGGTCTGCCACGGTCTGTGGTCATTTTTATCAGGATTGGGAACAAGTATCTCCCTGTATCTGTTGCCGTCCCGCCCCTGAAATTCCTCCCCGACACAGCCTTTCCCGAATTTCAGCGTAATCTCCTGAAATTCCTTTTTGGGACTGCCCGCGCCTTTATCCTGCGTCTGCCCTGCCGTCTGCATGGCTGCCCTGCGCTTTTCGGCAATTCCGTCAAGCACTCTGTCAACCGTCTGCTGTATATTTTCCTGCCCCATTGTGACCTCCTTTCCATGACGAAACCGGAGCTTCCGCCCCGGCTCCCGTCATTCATGGTATTTTTATTCGTTGTCAGGTTCTTGGGCAGTTTCCGCCGCATCTGCTTCCCTGTCATCATCGGCAAAGAAATCATCGTCTGTACCGTCCCCTGTATCCCCGTCCTCGTTTTCGTATTCTTCCTCATCTTCCTCGTCGTCCTCATCAAGAAAATCCTCTTTCTTTTTACGGACTACCTTGAAATAGTAGGCTGCACCGATGAACGCAGCGGCAAGACCGCCCATCAGGATATAAGATGCCGCAGGGTTCTCCTGTTCCGGCTCTGTGGTTTCTTCCGTGCTTTCCGTATCTTCCGCATTTTCCTCTGTACCCTCTGCATTTTCCGTATTTTCTTCCTGTTCCGCATCCTGTTTTGTATTATTGTTCGGCAATGCCCCCTCTGTCACAGGGATTGCAGACTCCAGTGCTACGGAATTTTTCGGTAAGGTATCGCTGTTGTCGGACGTGGCATTCAGCAGGTCATTTTCTGTAATCTCCGTAAGAAAATATACCAGTTCTTCCTCCCCGTCCCTGTCGATGATTAAATAAAATACCTTGTCGTTTGCCGTCTGAATCGTATAAAATTCCTTTCCCTTTTCTGACTGGCTGCTCTCCTGACTGTCCTTGCTGCTTTTTTCCGCCGCCTCCGCAGCATCAGCCTCGGCAAAAGCCTGTTTTTTCTGCTCCGCAATGCTGTTTTCGGAAACAGTGTTCCCCTCACCGTCTGTCTTGGTATGCTCTGTTACGGCCGCCGTGGCGTTCCCCGGCTTGGTGGCTTCGGCGCTGACCGGAAGCTGTTTTGCCGGATTGTCGTCACTCTCGTCCGCAGGGTCTTTATAATACGGATTTTTGGTCTTATAAACCTCCGACATATTTCCGGCATTGTCCATTGCGGATATGGTAAAATATTCATAGCCTGCATCAAACTGCTGCAGGCGGACATTTAATGTGCCGTTTGTAAGCTCCGTAAATTCATATCCGTTGACATAGACCGCTTTTGCGCCGGAATCCGTGTCATGCACCTGCACCGTGAGCAGCCCGTCACTGACTGCCGCGTTTAAGGTTGGTTTTGTCATGTCAAAACACTTTACTGTACGGCTTCTCTCGTATGTAATGCCTTTCTGGTCTGTGACCTGCACATAGACCGTGCAGTTTTCGGAAATCTCCAGTTTCCTGTCCTCCGTCACGTCCGTCCAGCTTCCGTTCTGCCCTATTTTTGCCTGAATTTTGGCAGTTTCAAAATTGCCCGTGTGCGCCGTATCTGTGACGGTAAAAGAAACGAAAGCGGTATCATTATACCAGCCGTCCGGCTTGTTGATGCTGATTGTGACATTGGGCTTTTTGTAAGCGCACTTTTTGTAATCCTCTGCACATATGGGACAGTTCCGGTCATACTCATAAGAACCGCATTTGTCCTCACAGTTGCATACCGGCTCTGGTACTTCATTTCCCGAAACCGTGCCGTCCTCTGTGGCATCTTCCGTCGGATTTTCCGTGGAATTTTCCATATCGTCCCCTGTCGTATCCTCCGCCGAAGTTTCCATATTATCCCCGGAAGTGTCGGAGTCCTCTCCCGTAGCTGTTTCATTTTCCGTATTATCCTCCGCCCGCACGCTCACCACATAATTCCCGTTCATGGAAAATGCCATAGCGGGCATACATAAAAGTATCAGTGATAAAATAAGCGAAATGACCGCCCTAATTGATAACCTGTTTTTCTTCATGGTTTCCTGCCTCCTTTTCTGCCTGTCCAGCCTGCTCTTTTTCCTTCTGTTTCAGCAGGCTTAAAATTTCTTCCTCGCTGACCTTATTCAGAAGCGCCAGCCTGTCCAGTGAGATTTTATTCTTCTCGATGAATTTCATCTTCTCCGCATCTTCTGCCATCTGGAGCTGTTCTTCCAAATCCTTTTTTCTCGCCTGCAGCCCTGCAAGCTGGTCATCCACTTTGGAAAGCTCCTTTTTTAACCTTTCCTTTGTCACAATATCCTCCCTTTCCGTTGTTATTTTGTTATTATGCACACAGCCACACAAAGGAAAATTGCCGCTTTGCGGCGTGCGGCTGGCGCAACTGAACGGCAAATCTTTTTGCCGTTCAGTATAATCATCAGACATATGCACTCAGTTCAGACGCCCGAATGAAAAATAATGACTCTGCCAGTACGACGTGTTGATTGAGGAATACTTGATCGGATCGCCCGCGTGAATCATAACGCCGTTTCCGCAGTAAATTCCCACATGGGTAACCGGATTGCCCGAATTGTATGTGCCCGTAAAAAATATGATGTCCCCCGCCTTTGCGTCTGCCGCCGAAACCGGAGTACACTGGTTATAAATCCCCTGCGCCGTCGTCCGTGGCAGGTTATGCACGCCGCTGTTGGTAAATACCCAGCAGACAAAGCCTGAACAGTCAAAACTTGTTGACGGGGAAGAACCGCCCCACACATACGGATAGCCGAGATATTTTGCGGCTTCCTCCAAAAGCGCCTGCACCGATGCATCATCATAGGAATCGGGCGGTATCACATTTCCCGGCGGCACGCCGCCCCCGCCGCCCGGCGCTTCGCCATACAGCGTTCCCTCGCCTGCCTCAAAATAAAATAACGGGTTATAATACTCCCCGTCATAAAGGCATTCAATATGCAGGTGGCTTCCGGTACTGCTTCCCGTGTTTCCCGTCGTCCCGATGACCGTCCCTTTTTCCAGTTCCTGCCCCTCACTGACGCTTAAACTGTCCATGTGCGCATATTTTGTCGTGTAGCCGTCCTTTTCAAGCACCACATAATTCCCGTAATGGCTGTCATAGGCGGCTGTCGTTACCGTTCCGTCATGCGTCGCATAAACGGCTGTGCCTGTCGGCACCGCTATGTCCACGCCGCGGTGGAACTCGTCGTTTCCGGTTACGGGATTCTTGCGGTATCCGTAATAACCGGAAACATAGTTGTACCAATATAACGCAAGCGGTGAGTCAAATTCCTGCAAAAGACCGCCCGTTTCATTGTATGCGGTATAAATTTCCGTCTGTTCGCTGTCCAGTTTGCCAGCAACAAGCGTTTCAAGCGGTGTGGCGGTCAGCGTGACACGCAGGATACTGACCTCATACTCGTATTCTTCTTCCGTTTCCTCCCCTGTTTCCGGGTCAGTGACCGTCCTTGTGCCTGTCCTTGTTTCCGTATCAGGCGTTAAGGTCAGCGCATACATCTCGTCAAAAAGCGACTGTACCTCACTTTCGACTTCACTGGCGGTAAATTCCGTATGCAGGGCGGAAAGATAGCTGATTAGGGTAAACGGGTTATGCCCGATTTCCCCCAAGTTGTAGGAATACTCGTCATAATCCGGATAATCGGTTTCTACTGCATCAATCTCTTTCTGCAGGTCAAGCTCAAGCTGTGTCATCTGCAAATCTGCCGCGTCAATCTCCTTTGGTTTGCTTAAATAACTTGACGCAAGCACCGTTGCCTGCGTATCCGCAAACATCGCGCCACATGACGATACCGATGTCATAATCATGATAAGCAGCACAGCCATAATGCCGAGCGTCACAAGCACGCCCACGTTTCTCCGTGCAATTTCCTGCAATTTCCTCGCCACCGCAACTGTCACGTTTTTGCTCTGTTCCAGCGCCTGCCCTGCCGCCTTTGTCGTCGCTGCCTTCTGCCTTGCTTTGCGGTATTCGCGCTTGATGCGCTCTTTTTGCAGCCGTTTCCGCAGTATTTTTTTCTGCATTTGGGGATTTTCTTCAAGGAATTTTTGATACTGGAAACTGACTTCTTTCTTAAAATGTTTCTTTTCCAGTCCTGCCGCCTTTTCCCGCCGTCTTTGCAGTCTGTTTTTTCTGTGGTTCTTTACGAAACGGTAAGCATCTTCGGCTTTCTGCTCCGATTTATGCGCGCCCTCCACCGCAGAATTTTCTTTCTCCACCTCCGCAACCCTGCCGTGGGCGGAATTGGAAAATTCCATGCCGATCCTGCCCGCTGTTTTCTTCAGCACACCGTCCGGCTTATACGGCTTTTCCTTTTTGACTGCGGTAAGCACATATTTTGCCCTCCCTGTCTTTTCGTCAAAAACACGTTCAAAGGAATACTCCGTTTTCTTTGGCAGCTTTGCCCCTGCCTTCTGCGCTTTCTTCCCTGCTTTCTCCGCTTTCTTTTGCAGCCTGTCTAATTTTTTGCTGCCGGAAAACTCCGGTTCTTTGTCCGCGTCTTTGGAAAAAGCACCATTCTCTGTAAACGTGCCATTTTTCGTCTGAAAGTCACGCTCAAAATCGGAAGTTTTGGTGCGCTGCCTGTCCTGATATTCACGCCTGCGGTATTTTCCTTTTTTCTCTGACTGTCGGTATGTGTCCCTGCGGCGGTAAATGTCGTCCCCCTGCGGTGTTACCTGCTGTTCTCCCTGATTTTCGTCGGCTTTCGGCGTAAAAGTGTTTCCAGCCGTGGAAAAACCATTTTTGCATTCATGGGTAGCTTGTTCAAAACCGTTTTTATGTTCATGGGCGGCTTGTTCAAAACCGTTTTTATACTCATGGGTGGCTTTTCCATCTTCCCTCTTTTGGTCACTCTGTCCAAAAGAATTTTCTTTCTGATACTGTTTTTTCTGTCTGTTTTTCTGCGATGCACTTTTTTGTGGCAGCTTTTGGACATTGTGGCTGAAAGTCCTGCCATTTCCTGCCCTTTGATCACCCTGTCCAAAGGTTTTCTCCGGCTCTGCCTTCCGGTCATTCTGTCCAAAAGCTGCGCCCTGCCCCGTTTTCCGGTTTTCCTGATGCAGGACGTTGTTGCCGTCCCTCGGCTGGTGTGCGCCGGACTTTTTGGGCTGTCCCTTTTGGGCGCTGCCTTTCTTCTCCGGGCTGTTCTCTGCAAAGTTTCCTTTATCTTTTGCAAATGCAGCCGCCTGTTTCCTCTTTATTTCTGTCATTCCATTCCTCCGCTATTTTTATTTCTGACCACTGACGGTTTCTTTCCGTGTTCTCCCGTAATTCGGGTCATAATCCTTAAAATCACGCACCGACCAAAAAATCCACTTGTTGTTCACCCACCGCTGCAGGTTGCGTGTTTCCTGCGGCGCAGTCGGCTTTTCATACACCATCACATACGGGTCATATCCCATATCGCGCAGCGTATAAATGCGGTATAAATCTTCTTCCTGTGTGCTGCCGAAATTCGTAAGCACATAGACACGCCGTTTCCGGCTGTCCTGAATGGAAGTCAGCCCCGCGAACCGCTTAAAATACGGTGTCAGGTCATCTTCCGGATTGTCCCATGCAAAGTGCAGCATTTTTGTTTTTACACAGTTGAGCGCCTCCACTTTCTCCGGCGTTGCAAGGCGCACGTCAAGCCCCTGCGTGAAATCCACATTTGCGCCGCTCTCCGCAAGCTGCCGAAGCAGCTGTTTCCAGTCGGGACAGGCTAACAGGTTTGCATCAAGCAGCTTGATTTCCTTTTCCCCGTGCCAAAATTCCGACAAATCAGCCACCGCAATACTCCGCCTGCCTTCCTTCTCCCCGACAATGCAGAACCCGCAGCCACGGGGACAGCCCCGTGACAGAAAACCGTAGGCTGTGCCTGCAAACTGCGGATACAGACTGTAATCGGGACAGGTATGCTCGACTTCATCAGGCAGCTTGTTGTCAAGCCCGTAGCCCGTGCCGCCCCTGATTACCATGTCGGCGTGTACCGCCCCCGTATAATCTTTGGAATAGGTATCCGTGAACACACGGCTCATGTAAACAAGGTCATAATGCTTTCTCCCGTCATGCCACTCCACCGTATCGCCTCTTGCCTTGTGGTACGCCGACAGCTTCATCAGGCACAGGTTGGGAAAACGGTGTCCGTCCACATCCCTCAGTCCTATTTTCATTTCTCCCCCTCCTTGGCATTTTCCTCCAATTTCGTGTTCATGATCCTGAATGTCTTTGTATCAGTCGGGTATCTGTCCACGAATGGGATTACCACGTTGTCAAACAGTATCAGCCCGCTTCCCGGTTCGGAATTGGTGACGTGCATGAGCTGTTTTTCCGAAAGCCCCAGTTTGTCCGCGAGGATACTCTGGTCTTTTGCGTTCTGATTTAAAAGATAAACAAAATCACTGTTTCCCAAGATGCCCTCAATTTCCTCCGACTTCAGGAAATCGCCCACATTCTGCGTAAGCCCTGTCGGTATCCCGCCCCACTTCCTGAACCTTTTCCAAATCTCCACCGAATAAACGGCGGTCTGTTTCTCTTTCAAAAGCAGGTGGAATTCATCACAGTAGTACCGTGTGGCAATCTTACGCTCCCTGTTCTGCGAAACACGGTTCCAGACCGCATCCTGAACGATTAACATTCCGAGTTCTTTCAATTGGTTGCCCAAATCGCGAATGTCAAAACACATGATACGGTTCTGTGAGTCCACGTTGGTACGGTGGTTAAAATAATTCTGCGAGCCATGCACATATAACACCAAGGAATTGGCAATGCGCTCCGCCTTTTTGTTCCTGTGCTTTAAAAGCGCATTATACAAATCTTCCAGTATGGGCATATTTTCCGGTATGGGATTTGCAAAATAGTCATCATAAATATGCCTGATGCACTCGTCGATAATGCCTTTCTCGTCGTTTTCCAGCCCGTCCTTTCCGCCTGCAATCAAATCACAGAGCGTAATAATAAAATCACTTTTCAGCTTTAATGCCTCCTTGTCCCCCTTATGGGAAAGCTGAATGTCCATCGGGTTCAGGAAGTCCTTTGAATTGGTGGCAAGTTTTACCACCTGCCCGTGCAGCGCCTGAACCAAAGGAAAATATTCTCCCTCCGGATCGCATACAATGATGTCGTCCCTCGTCATCAGGAAACAGGATAAAATCTCACGTTTTGCACTGAATGATTTTCCGCTGCCCGGTGTTCCCAAAATCACGCCGTTCGGTGTACGGAGTCTTTTCCGGTCTGCCATAATCATGTTGTTTGAAAGTGCGTTCAGACCGTAATAAATTGCCGGGGCGGGCATGAATAACTCCTGCGTGCAGAACGGCACTAAAATAGCCGTGCTTTTTGTTGTCAGCACGCGTTCAATCCCCGTATCATTGCACCCAATCGGCGCACTCGCCATAAGCCCCTGCTCCTGCAGGTACTGTAAGCATCTCAAATTGCAGTTTGCCTGCTGGATAATGCCCGACACCCGCTGCGTGATGTTGTCCAAGTCCCTTTTCGTCCTGCCGTAACAGGTAATCAGGAACGTCATCTTGATAATCTTCTGGTTGCTGGTGTTCAGATCGTCCAAAAGCTCCAGCGTGTCCTTTTCATAAGTGATGATGTCCGTGGGCAGAATGTCCATGTCATACCCGCTGCGGACTGCTTTCTTCTGTTCCTCAATCTTATTTTTCTGTATGTTGGTCAGCGCGCCCTTTAACATCTTGATTGCCTTTACCGGGTCCATTGTCTGCATATGCATGGTAACGGAAAGGTTGTCGTCAATGTCCAGCAATTTTTTTAACAGCTCGTCATTGAACCTCGGTGCAATGATGTCAAGGTAATGCACCCTCCCGTACATACTCCCCGACCGGAAACGGCTCGGATAGCGGAAATCAAAGCCGGGCGGCGCGATGTAATCCTTGACCGACTTCCCCGACTGTGACAGCTCCTTAAACGAAAAACGGAAAGGCTCCATTGTGCCCTGATTGAAATACTCATGCAGGATACGGAGTCTTTCCCTTCCGTCAAGCGGCTTTGCATTCGTGCCGATGCTGTTGAGGTTTTTGATGACGTCCACCTCGATGTTATTCAGTTTGCTCCTTGCCTCCTTCAGTCCGGCAGCTTCCACGCCGAATATGATATACTTCGATTTGATGATGCCGTTATTCCCCTTTGCCGACTGTTTCTTTAACATCTGCGTGTATTCCTCGCGAATGTCGTCAAAATCATCGCCCTGCAGGGGAATGTCAAACTGTTCCGCAAGCGCCTGTTCGCTGACCTGACGGTTGAACAGGAACACTTCAAACCGTATCGACGGGTCAAAATAATTGATGAGCTTGCTGTATTCCTCCAAAATATCCCCCTGATCCTCCACTTCCAGCAGGTCATAGTTGATGTCGAAAAATTCCACCATCTTCGTGTAAAAACCTTTCTGCACCAGACAGATTCCGTCATGGTACATCTTTTCAAAGGTAATGGTCTGCTGTGCCGTCGAGGGCTTTTCATGCGTCCTGCCGGAGAGCCTGCGCTTATCTTCCATAAGCTGCTTCTTCTCCGCTGCGTTTAGTCCCTGATTTGGTAATAATCCCGATATAAAATGAAAGAGGGACTTACGCCCGTTTCTGTTTTCCTTTTGCTTTCTGCTCAAGGCTGCGTACCTCCTTCTCTAACTGTTCCCGTACCTCCAATGTCTTATAGAGGTTTTCCGATTTATAGGGTCTGATGCCCGGCGTGAGAAATTTCTGCCGCACCATGAAGTACAGTATCTTCTCCGCCGGAAACCCGTCTTTTTCATACATTGCCAAAAAGAAAAACGGAAGCATCACCGCGACCATGACAATCGCTGCCGCCTGCGTCCCGATAACTCCCTTTGTAAAAAGGTAAACCGGAACACCAAAGAGAGCTGCCCCCGAAAAACAGATAATCTGCCTTTTTGTCAGGTTCAGCGCCACTTTCGTCTTGATGCCGCTTAAATCTTTCGGCACTGCCACTGATATAGCCATTTTTCCCTGCATCTCCTTTCTGTAAAGTTTTACCCAAGCACCGCCCGCCAAAGCAGCGGCAGGCGGCTATACTTTTTTCATGGGTGCTGCCCCGTCAATGGGTGTTCAGAATTGCCTTGCTGAGCGAGCCTGTCTTGAATAAGCTGAAACAGAGGATAACGGTATATGCCGCAACCGACCATAAGGCGCTGTGCAGGTTTCCCGCGACCGCGACACTTGCCACAAGCACCGCATAAATCGCCACACATACCATGATAAAAAATCCCTGAAACGCAAGGGCGACAAGCCCTTTCAGATAGTTTGTCCCGATACTTCCCCACTCCCTGTTGGTAACGGTTGCTGCCGGAATGGGGGCTACTGACACATAAAGGTATATTTCAATCATACGCCCGTACAGAATGACGGTTATCAGTACGGACATAATCTTCATGCATAAGCTGATTACCATTGTTTCAAGACCAAGACCGACCAGCTCCCCTATTTCCATGTTCTCAATCTGGCTGTTGAACATGGAATTGAGTGTTGCCTGCACGTCAAGGCTTGTCGAGCCTGATATGGAAGCAGCCGCCTGCGTTACCATATGGCTGCCAACGTCAAACACCGCCATGACAATGTCAAAGGTTTTGGAAAGCAGCATGACGGCGATGCAAGCCTTGAATAAGAAACGGAAAAACAGGCTTGTATCGAAATCATGCATATTGTTCTTGTCGATCACCATAGTAATCAGCTCATAAATCAGCACAAAGCTGATAATCATTCCCGCTATGGGGACAATGACATTCTCCGATAAGGTTCTTATCATGTTGAAAATGCCGCTGTTCCATGCGCTCGGCGTGGTTGCAACCTCCCCCGCAATCGTGCCTACCTTGTCATTGACGTCTGTAAATACCCGATAAAGTAGGTTTTTACAGCTAAATTGTTTTTAACTGGATTTTTTATTGAATTGTTTCCCCATTCCCGCTGTCGGTCAGATTTCCGATGAAACGGTAATGGATTTCGATAGACTGAACTTTCTCACCATTTACCCGGCGTTTGTCGCCCACTAAAATCTTTGTGATAAGTTCATTGATGATACAAGAATTTAATTCCTTCAGGTCACTGTACTGCCGGATCAGGCTTATCCACTTCCCCGCATTCTGCTCTGTAGCGTCATGCTCTGCCGACTGCTCCTGCAATGCGGAAAGCTGTTTTTTAAGTTCTTCCTGCTCCCTCTGGTACTTTGGGAGAAGATTGTCTATGCTTGTGCCTGCAAGCCTGCCGAGTGCGTAATCCTCATACAGCCTGCTTATGACTTTATCAATCTCCTCAAGCCTTTTCCCTATGGTTCGCTTCTTCCCTTCAACCAAGCCGTAATCAACAGTACTGTTCACCTGTTGCTGTTCCATAACTTTTTCAAGGACTGCCTGCTCGTCTGCAAGTGCCATTGCCGCCCATTCCCTGATGTCTTTGAGGACAATATCGTACAAGTCCTGCTCCTTGATGCGGTGCGGCGTGCATCCGTCCGGCCCGTTCGCCTTGTAGTTCTGGCATGAGCCGAAATACGTCTTTTCAGGATTGTTTTTGCTTGTCCGTTCAGGAAAGAATGAAATGCGCCTGCCGCAGTCCGGGCAGTAGGCAATGCCGGAAAAGATACTCGGCTCCCTTTTTGCCTTGCACATCCGCCTGCGCTTCCCGTTGACCTCCTGCACACGCTCCCACAGTTCCAAGTCCACAATCGGCTCAAATATGTCCTTTACCACCACCCACTCGTCTTTGGGCCTCACATAGTTCTTGCCGACCTTGAACAGCTTTGACTGTTTCTGCGCCACAAGGCTGCCGATATAGACCTCATGCGAGAGTATCCATTTTATCGTGGTTTCGTTCCACATATAGTTGGAGATGTGCCCCTCGCCCTGAAAGCCTGCCCACGTCCGTTCGCCCCTGATGTGGTGCCAGTATGCGGGTATCGGTATGCGCTCCCTTTTCAGCACGTTGCCGATTGCCTTGTAGCCTTTCCCCTGCACGGCAAGCTCATACATACGCCGTACAATCGGCGCTGTTTCCGCATCCGGTATCAGCTTGTGGCTGTCCTCCGGCGATTTCCGGTAGCCGAACGGCGGCACGGTGCTGTGGTAGATACCCGCCCTTGCCTTCGTAGTCATGGTGCTGCGGATTTTCTTTGAGATGTCACGTGCGTAAAAATCGTTAAACAGGTTCTTGAACGGTGCCATCTCATTGTACCCCATAGCGGTGTCAATCCCGTCGCTGATTGCGATATAGCGTACTTTCTTGCCGGGGAAATACACTTCGGTATAGTACCCTGTCTGCAAATAGTCACGCCCAAGACGTGAGAGGTCTTTTGTGATGACCGTGTTGATTTTCCCGCTTTCAATATCCTCAATCATGCGCTTAAAATCCGGTCTTTCAAAATTCGTGCCGCTCCAACCGTCGTCAACGTAGGTTTCCGCAACCTCTATCCCGTGGTACTGCGCATACTGCATGAGCATCTGTTTCTGGCTCGTTATGGAATTGCTCTCCCTGTCCGTAATGCCGTCATCCACAGACAGGCGGGTGTATAACCCTGCTTTTGGTGCTGTTTTGTATGTAGTCCTACCCATTCGCTTCTCCCTTCCCGGAAAAAGCTGGTGAACTGCAAAGTGGTTCTCCAGTCTCTATTATATCGGAATCCCCCGATGCCTGCAAGCACTTTTCCTCTTTGTCGGAATTTAATATTGCCCTCACAAACGCATCCTGCGGCGTTCTCCTGCTGTCAAATACCCTTGTCACTATCAGTTTTGTTTTATTCAAATATATTCCCTCCAATCAATCCAATATCAGACGCTTTCTGCGTCCTGTTTGGCAAAATAAAAGCCCGGCAAGGTGTGAAATTTCCTCTGCCGGGTATCAGACGCTTTGAAAGGACGCAATAAAGACGCTTCCAAAATGCCCCCAAAGCCTTGTATTTCCTATGTTTAGACGCTAAGACACTTCTTTTTCAAGTTAGAAAATAAAAATTATTATATATAGGAAACAGGCTCCTGCATAAGCGTATGTATATATAAAAAAGGATTTCGGATTTTGCCCGTCTTTGCGTCTTTTGCGTCTTAATGCCCGTTTTCCCCTGTCCTCACCTTTACATGGATACCTTTAAATCCCCTTGCGGTCTTGCCGGTGCCGAGTGCGATATTATGGGTATAGTCAAGCCCGTACTGCTTCTCGTTCTGTCGCAGGAAGTTGGAAAAACTGCGCTCCCCTAACGGCTTTTCGAGGTTGTCCTCGCACCACTGGCTGTAGGCGCTGTAAAGCTGCTTTGACGTGGCGTGTGTGCCTTTCTCAAGCCTGATATAGCCCTCCGACTGCATGAATACAATGATGTTGTTCCCGTCCTGCATGGCTTTTGTCAGGTTGTCCTCCGCCCGTTTGCTTATGGTGAAGCTGTACCCGTTGTCAATCAGGCGGTGCAGCCCCTCAAGACACCATAAAAATATCCCTTCCGCTTCAGCAATCAGCTTCTCGCCGAGGAACGGATCGTCTTTCCTGTCCGGCTCACGCTCCTTGACGGTAAGGACAATCTGCCTGCGGAAAAAGCCATAGGAACGGTCATACAGTGAACCGAGGTTGCCATTCCCGAAACAGATAAACCTCACGCATAAATACCCCTGCTCGCTCTGCCTGCCCTTGCGCTCCAAATCCGTTTTATCCTCTAATGTCACTATGGACTTGATGTTGTTCGTCTGCGGCAGCGCCTCCAGCTTCATGTCATCATCAAGCATCAGCAGTTTCCATTCAAGGTCTGCCCGTGCGAAGCGGTCAACCTCCACTTTCTGTATGCTGCCCGTGTTCATGCTGTCACCGAGCAAAGCACGAAGCACCCTGCCGATGCGTGACTTGCCCTCCCCGCCTTTCCCTATGACAATCATCATTTTCTGCCCCTTTGTCGTGGGCAGCAGAACATAGCCCATAAACTCCTGCAACGTGATAATATCCTCCGGCACTAATAACTGTCCAAGAAAGGCAAGCCAGCGTGACGGTTCCGGCGCACCCGGCAGATACTTCACCGGAAGCCTGTTCATGCAGAACTCCTTCTGTGCGGAGAAATCCCCCGACAGGAAATAAGTTCCGTTCGCCACATGGATACGGTCTGTCTGGTAGGGTATCGGCGGCGAGTAGCACCTGATCCGCAGCGCATCCAGGAGCGTTGTCGCCTTTTTTGCGATGCCTGATGTGACATACGGCGCAATCTTGTAGTATATCTCCGCTTTAATCTGCTCCGCATCCCCGATTGCCCCGTTTACGTCAAAAAAAGTGCTGTGTATGCACTTCATAGGATGCCCTGCGAGGAAATCCTCACAGAAAAGCACGTCATTGACTTTGCTCCCGTCAAACCATGTTTCCGGCTGTGACGCCTGCTCCATTTTCTCCATTGTCTTTTCCAGCGCCGCCCTCTGCTCCGGCGGCACACTGTTCCAGTCTTCTTTCAATTTTCAACACTTCCTCTCCATAATCCGCTACTAACTGCACACGCTCCGATAGCGGAGCGTACAATAACACATCAAGCAGATACTCAATATAGTCTTTCTTTTCCAACGCTTCACAGAATAACGGGTTCCATTCCCCGTCCGGCTCCTGCGGCGCATACTGTTCTTTCCACTGCCTTAAACAGCACAGGTAATCGGAAAGCACACGGAAACATCTCTTTTCCGCCCTCTCAAACCTCTGCTCCGGTGATAATCTCCGCTTACGTTTTGGCGGCGGCTTCCTGCCCCTGTTATCCTCAAAACTGATACCGAAATCCGACGCAATCCGCAACGCCGCTTCCTTCTTCCCAAGCCCGTAAAACTTTGCCACAAAATCAATGGCATCGCCCTTTTCCCCGCATCCGAAACAGTAATAGCGGCTGTCTATCTTCATGCTCGGATTTTTGTCCTTATGGAACGGGCAGACCGCCATGCCGCTACGGTTTATCTTTATCCCGCAATGCTCCGCCGCCTGCCTTGCGGTAATGCCGTTCT
>CAJUKA010000042.1:17920-34899 GCA_910586585.1 uncultured Lachnospiraceae bacterium | reverse complement strand
AATGCCTCCCTGTATACATCCAGAATATTTTCACCCCTGCCATTCACAAGTCCGGATTCTGTCTGCCTGTATTGTCGTGGATCTTGTCCTGTCACGCTCACAAAACTATTCAGGGTGTGATATTTCGCCTTTGCGTTATCAGATATGGATGCTCTGTTACTGTGCATGATATGGTAAAAAAGTTCACGCGCGTTATTGTCCTTATTTAACAGCTTTTCAAGCATTGCTGTCAGTCCTGCATCATCAACACCCGATACTTTGAGGAAATAATTGTAAGGATCAATTGAGAAAGTCATGTTGTATTTGTTAAGCATTGTACTGTCAATCCCCGCATTTCCAAAAATATTGCACAGCTGCATGTTGATTGTCTTTCGGTTGTACTCATGTGCCTGTTTCTCCGTTACATCACGCACTTCACCTTTTAAATGGGGATCGTAGAAACTTGCTCCCCCACTCAAACACCCAAATAGCGTCATTTGCAGTTCATTATCATGCATGGCAATTACTTCCTGCTCACTGAACTGCTTATAGTAAGCTGTATGATAATATTTTTCATGAAGTGCATTGTACACCTGATCTACCGTCGTATACTTCGCCCGATTCTTTACACCCATAGCATAATATATATCTTCCAGCTTCTCACATGCTTTATACATATCACTTTCCGGATCATGGTTGTTGCTCTTCACTTGATCCTTTACCACTTTCAGTTCTTCCTTCCATGCAGGTGTTTTCGGCGTATCCGGTGTGTAACGATAAGGAATATTATAATAATTGTAATACGCTGTATCCTTCATATTTTTACACCTCTCTGCGTGCTTAGCACGCATACCAATCCGTTTCCTCTTAAATTCGTTGATTCATTGTAGATTTCACATCTGCAATCTCATATCCCATCAAATCATATGCGCATGGCAAACTTACGTTTTGTTCAAAATGAAACCTATTGATATCCTTCTGCTTTTTTTCTAAATGTTCCATTTCCTTTTTATGCTTTTCTAAATTCTTTTCTGTCTGCTCTTTTAACTGCTGCTCTCTGAACCACTTCTCTTCTGTCTGCTCTTTGATTCTCCTTTTTTCCTCCTGCCTTTTTTCAAACTGTTTCCGCTCCTGTACTCTTTCATCATATAATTTCTGCGCAGTAGATTTTCTTTGGGTCTTTTCATGCGCAGCACTGTTTTTTATGCTGTTTCCTGCGGATGAGCCTTTGCTGACAACAGACATGCTGGTACTGCCTCCGCAATTCCCGTTTTCATCAAATATCCATTGCTCATTCACAACTTCTGCTCCCTGAGCACTCCAAAATGCCGTCATATTTTGATGATCAACTGGTAAATGCGCCAGACTCCGCTCCATCAGATCTGCTTTTTCAGGATCTTTGATACATTTCTCCAAAAATGCTGGTGAAATCGTCACCTTATAATCCGAATCCCTCAGACAGGAATACTTATCCTTCAGATATTCATAATACTCTGATACATTAGAAAATTTTTGTGCATCTTTTGCCTCTAATGTCCCATCTTTTTGTGCTGCTTCTTTTTTGGATGAAACATACAAGCTTTCGTACACATTGCTGCCGGCACTGTGAATTCCTGTTATTGCCATAATCTGAACCCCTCTTTAAAAAATTTTATATTACAGATATATTACTTATCGGAATCCTGCGCATATTTTTCATACGTTTGGCGCGAACTGCCTTATTTTGGGTGTGAAATTCCATGCCGTTCCATTTTTCCGTTCATCATTACCATCAGGCTGAACTTCTTTCTGCCATCTGTATCAGAAACCACAATATCAATATCACCCCTGTATTTTTTTGCACATCTTTGGATATTGGACATTCCAATTCCATGCTGCGTTCCATCTTCTTTGCTGCTGATGGGCAGCCCGGTTTCTTTATCCATCATAATATCCCGCTGGAAATCATTTTCAACCTCAATAAAAAACAAGCTGCCTTTCACATAAGAACGCAGCTTTATCTGTCTCTCCCCCTCTGCTCTGCTGCACGCTTCTATCGCATTTTCCAGTGCATTATTCAGGATAACCGCAATATCATAAACATCTATTGAGAGCTTTGGCGGACAGGCAAAATCAACCCAAAACTGTATCTGTTTTTTCTTTGCTTCCTGCCCTTTCTGATGAATAATGATATCCGTAATCGGGTTTCCTGTCTGACAGCTAAAATCCAATCTGCTGACTGTTTCCTCCATTTTCCCAATATAGCTTTCCAACTCTTTATTTTCTAAGCCTGCCGAATTTCTGACCAGCGCCGCAATCCCAGCTAAATGGCTTCTCATATCATGCCGAAGACCTCTCATATCTGTATAGATATCCTGTATTTCTGCAATTTCTTTCTGCATGTGCCGCGCCTGATTTTCCAGCATGGCACATTTCCCTGTCTCTTCACTGTACTGCACCAGTTTCTGGAACAAAACCACATTCGCAATAATGGTAGAAAGCAATAGAAAACAGATAACAGGTATCCAAAACTTTGTTGCCGGAATCGTATCATATACAAAAATTGTCATTCCATTTTCAACGGATATCATTATCAGCTTTAATATAATAGAAATGCACAATACAGCAGCGCAGGGCAAAATCAGAAAAATGGTTTCCTGTGTCTGCAGGAAATAATTTTTTTTTACAAACATTTTGTTTATCAAATGAAGATATACAGACAACAGCAGCGTATAAAGTGAGAGGCAGGAAATTGTGAAAACAGTTGCATAAACAGTTCCAAAAAACTGCGACTTTTCTAATGTGTTTATCACACCGCCTGCAAGGAAATAATCCAGGACAGGCTGGCTGAAATCACCAAACAAAATACTCAATACCATGACAATATTTCTCACAATTTCTCTTCCTGCCAAAAAGCTAAAAACAGCAAAAAACTGTTTTGGAATATCTTTTTTATAAAAGACGGACTGCATCAATAACAGAATCCCAATATTTAAGATAATTCCTTCAAGTTTATCCAGCGAAGCATTGCCGCATAACAGCTCAAATACTGCAGTCTGAACAATAAAGCAGACTGCGCCCCACGCTGTCAAAACTGCTTTTTTCCTATATTTTCCTTCCAAAAATCCCCATGTATATACACCGCTCAAAATGCTGTCAATCAAATACAGGGAAACCGAAAACAGCATTTCATACATTGACAATCCCTCCATTTTTGACATAACGCATATATGTTTTGATAAAATCAGCATATTTTTTCCTTGCAAGAATCAGCGTATCCCCATTTATGACCTGTATGTTATCCGCATTGTAAGCGGAGATTTTCTCCATATTGACAAGATAGCACCTGTGGCAGCGGTAAAAAGTATTGCCTAACTCGTTTTCCAATTCCTCCATTTTGCCATAAGCTTCCAGTGTTTTGTCTGTTGTATGAAAAATAACTTTTTTGTTGCCGCTTTCTATATAGCAGATATCTTTCAGAAATAACTTCTGCTGCGCGCCCAGGCTTTTTATGATAATATATTTCTTTTCCTGTTCCTTAGAAACAGACACTTCTTTCCATGCACGATTAAAAACTTCAAAAAACTTTTCTTTATCAATTGGCTTTATCAGATAATGAAACGCATTTACATCAAACGCCGCTTCCATATACTCACGATACCCTGTTATAAAAATAATAATGCTCCTCTGGCAGCTTCTGTCCTCCCCTTCTCTGATACGCCTTGCAACATCCAGGCCAGACACCCTGCCCATTTCAATATCAAGAAAAGAAATGGCAAAATTTTCTTTATCATTTACCATTTCTTCCCCTGATTTATATTCCACAATATCTGCTTTCGGTGCCTGCTCTTTGATCAGCCGGGAAAGTTCTTCCCGAATTGTCCAGTCATCATCACAAACCGCAATTCTTATCATATCCGAATTTCCTTTCACAGCAAAAAACATAAACTATGATTTCCTTTGTCTTTTATTATATCGTCATATACGCCTTATTCATAAATATATTTTTGATGTGCTCTTAGCAGTACGCCGCCGCAGGATTGGGGCATCGGAAGCAGTCTTTTGATAAGACAATAACAAAAATGGATGCATTTAGGACTGAAAAATGCATTAAAATCACTATGGAATATCTTAGTCAGACAAATCAGTAAATCTACAGATGGATTGTTATATCCATTTTCAACCTTAGAGAATGTACGTGTAGTAACAGATAAACCCATAAGCTGTAATTTTGCTATGACATCTACGGCCTTCATGTTCTGCTCTTTTCTTAATCTTTTTATGTTTGAACCTACCAAAGGATTCTTGTATTGATTTATCCGCTCTGACATATAATACACCTCTATAACAATTCTATCCAAAATAGAAGTGATTAGTTTCCAAAGTGGAAGTTCCTTATTATAATGATAACTGGCAGACAATACAGATTTTCTCTGTAAAAAACAGGACATATTTAAACCAGCCATCGCTGAGATTGTCTCATAAACAGAGGCTCCATCACTGTAAAAATAGTTCTTTTTTAATTGTTTTGTTTTCTCCGGTCCTACTTTTATCTTAAACCTTTCATATGCTTCTTTGTGCCTATTTCTTACTATATTTTCTATTCGATTTATTTGCTCGTCAAAATGATAGGCTACAATCGATTGCCTGTTATCAAATTCCAAAATGAGTTGCCTTGCATCTTCCATATAATTATAATCCTCAGTATTATCATCCACATCATATGAAAAAAAGGCAACCATAAGAAGATAAAAAATAAATGCAACATCATAAGCCATTATATTTTTTATTCCCTGATGGGACATCCAATTTCGTACAATTTTAAGAACTGCTGCTTCTGCAAGCATAGTACCTTGCGAGCTCTTTTGGGATTTTATTTCATCACAAAGACTGACACACTCTCTGATTATTCTAACATACAAAGACGTATTATTTTCTGTCCACACATTTGCTGGAAACAATTCTACAATTTCAGATAACATATTTTTTACATCCACAGTCTTATCATGATTATTTTCCAATATTTTATTATAGGACATCTTTTCTCTGCAATCAAATTTGCTGCCATGCTTGCCGCTATGGATGATGCTTATATGCAGGCAAGGGCGGCTGACATCAAAGATGTGACACGCCGTATAATTAATAATCTTATGGGGATTGTTGAGGGAGGAATTGATTCAGAAGTGCCGGTAATACTGGCGGCTGATGATCTGGCGCCATCTGAAACGATTCAGCTTGACAAGAGTAAAATACTTGGCTTTATGGCGTGATAAAAGATCTCGAAAAAAAGACAGGCTTAACTCTTCGGAATTAAGCCCGTTTTTTATTCCCACCATCATCCCCGATACCGGATTCGCTCTACCAGAGATTCTTTCTTGATATTTCTGCTCAAAATAAAGGATAATAATAATTGTAATATTCCTAGGGCAAGCAGCATTGCCAATACTTCTACAATCGGAAAATGATACGTATTTAGTCCAACAAATGCCTGTGACTTGCAATACCGAAAGAATGCATATCCTAAGGGACTACCTACAGCAAGCGATACCACCGCGGTTCCCACACTAAGCAGAATTCCTTCTAGCTGAAGGCTCCTGTCAAGCTGTGTATTGGTCATTCCGACTGCCTGAAGTACACCAAACTCATGTTTCCTTGTAACAATACTTATAATCATTGTATTTGCCATATTCATAAAACTAATAAATGCGATAATTATACAAAACAAATAAGCAGGCATCTTCAATATACGCATAGCATATTCTGCAATCTTGAGCTGATTTTGATAACTGTCCATCTCCACATGCTCCACTTCCTCCAGCAATTTCTCCAACGCAATTCCAACTGTTTCCACATCCTTTTTGTCACAGTCAATCCACAAATTATAATTGGTAACACCTTTCCAACCCATTTTTTCATAGGTATCCTTTGTCATCGCCATACTCGCATCAAAATATCCAAAACTGGAAATCATTTGTGGATTCCACGTTTTTTTGTCCACTCCATCATAAAGTGAAAAATGATAGGTTTCTCCCAACACAAACCCACTGTCTTCCATATCGCCAATCCAACCATAACAGACCGCGTCAAGCGCGCTCATCTGATCATAATCTAATCCATCCACTTCATCTTTTTTTACTTTGTTATCAAAATCTTCCCTGTCCAGCACTAAAATAGATTGAAGATTATCTGTTTCCTTCCCATTTACATCAAGCTGTACTGCATAGAGAATCTTTTGCGTGCGGATATCAGTTACTTCTGGTATGGCTTGAATCTTTTGTATCAATTCTTCATTTAAAGGGTTATTCTCCAAAATATGATTTAAGTTATTTTCCGGATATGCTTCATCTTTCATACGATAATTCAGCTCTATCTGAAACTGTCCATGCAAAATAACATCTCTTGCAGCATACTCTTCCTCCATATTTCCCATCCAGTTTGCAGCCACAACAAACAAAACCACTGACAGCCCCATTGACAAAATTGTTGAAAATGTACGTTTTCTGTGACTTGCAAGATTGGCAAATGTGAGTGAAACTACATTTAAAGTATTTTTTCCTTTTCTTCGCCCTGCTTTTTTTCCGCTCTCTTGATATCGTATTGCTTCCACTGGAGAAATCGACGCCACTACACGCATTGGCTTTTTTAATGCAATCCACACTGTCAAAAATGCAAGCGCCGCGACAAGTATCAAGATAGGTACACTCACCACGGATATCTGTATTTGCTCAAATGAAATGTCATTCTTCATCAAATCTCGTATGATATACATTAACGCCGCCTGCGCAACACCAATACCACCAATTAGCCCAATGGGTACACCAATACACGCTAAATACATGCCTTCTCTGAAAATAATCTGTTTCATCTGCTTTCTTGTTGCACCAATTGCCTTTAATTTTCCATATTCTTGTATTTTGTGTATTACACCCACCTGAAAAATATTATAAATAACAATTACTGAAAAGATTATCACAACTACGCAAACCATTGCACAGATTATCACTGTCTCCGTTTCTGGGTTCAGTTTCCAGCTTAAATATTTATTATTAATGATGACGTCTTTCTCATCAATACCACAACTAACGGCAAGCTCTTTCATCACATCTTCTGCATTGGTCATTGTAAGATTAATGCTTTCATCAAGACGAAACAGCACCCAATACTTTCTGTCTGCCTCTAAAACACTTTTCTCAAAATGCTTTTGCGAAGTGTAAGCCACCATAGAGTTTGTTTCTATCTCTTCTGACTGTTTCATCAATCCACATATTACAAATTCTTCAGAAGCATAGGCTGATTTCAGATTGGTGCGAAAATAAATCGTCACGCTGTCGCCAATCTTAGGCTCTTGCAATCCTAATTGTTTAAAAAAATTTGGTGCTGCTGCAATCTCATTTTCTGCTTCCGGATAATGTCCCTCAATAAAATAATTGTCTGTATACAACATCTCTCTTGCTTTTTTATCCCTCCATTGCAAAACCAAATCTTTTTTATTGTCCACCTCTGCATAATTTGCATATTTTCCAATATCACAAAATGCTGCATGGCGCATCATTTCCTCAATATTCTGTTGCGTAATATTTCTGTATCTTCCATAAAAATCTCCATAAAACCGCGCTGCATTTGCTTCCTGCATTTTAATAAGTCCATATCCTGCCCCAGAAACTGCTGCCAAAAGCAACGTTGTCAACAGGATAGATAGCACAATTAAAATACTTTTTGTTTTGTCCATTTTTACATTTGCTTTTGCCAAATCTGTTATTGTACTCATCAGCGCATCTCCCCTGCCTTTCCATCTTCCATCACAATCATTCGATCGGATAACTGTGCGATATCCTCATCATGCGTGATCATTACCAAAGTCTGTCCATACTTCTGTGCAGACATCTTAAGCAGTCCCACGACTTCATCGCTTGTTTTGGAGTCCAGGTTTCCTGTCGGCTCATCTGCAAATACAATATCTGGTCTTGATGCCAGTGCCCTTGCGATTGCCACGCGCTGCTGCTGCCCACCTGATAAAGTATTCGGAAGATTGTGAATTTTGTTGTTCAATCCCAAGGTTTCTACAATATCTTTGACAAACGCTTCATCTACCTTTCTTTTATCCAGCCCTATCGGAAGTACGATATTCTCCCACACATTGATAGAGGAAACCAAATTGAATGCCTGAAAAACAAAACCCATCTTTCTCCTGCGGAAAATCGCAAGTGCATTCTCTTTTAGCGAAAAGATATCCACATCTCCCACATATACTTTTCCGCTTGTTGGATAATCCAACCCGCCCAACATATGTAACAGCGTGCTTTTGCCAGAACCAGACTTCCCTACAACTGCAACAAACTCTCCTTTTTCAATGGCAATATTATTGTCATGTACTGCTCTTACCTCATTTTCGCCAAAACCATAATATTTGCATAAGTGCTCTGTTCTCAATATAATCTCCATTTAAACCTCCTTATTTTACAGCGTATTTTTCAAATACGCTCTAGTCTTGCTTCAACGCAAACCAAAGTTGTTACTATTATTTCACAGTTATCTTTCAGTTCCCTTTCAAAACAAGCAAAAAAGCCTTACAATTTTGTAAGACTTCAGACTGTAGATAAATTCCCTCCTGGCAATCGGGGCCTATCTTCTTATATCAATCACCGAAACAGACACAGATTTTCCTTAAGCATACTTTATTTGTCCCTTTTCGCTGCTTCTTTTTAGCTTATTCCTTCAAATATGGAAACTGGAATATAAAACAACTCCCACTTCCCTTGTGACGGGATGAGGATACCGCAAGCGTTCCCCCATGCCTGACAGTGATTTCCCGTGCTAAATAAAGCCCCACACCAGAGCCAGGCGTTTTTTGTACTTTTGGAGCTTCCCCTCTGTAAAAGCGCTGAAATATCCTGTTCCATTCCTTTTTGGGGATTCCAATTCCCTCATCATCAAACTCAATCCGAAGATATACGGACATCTTGATCATGCGAATCACAATCTTCGTTTGGCAGTCACTATATTTCACTGCATTCTCCAAGATATTCAAAAATGCCTCACACAGCCATTTTTCATCATGAAAAACCTTTATCTGCTGCAGCGCATCCTCCGCCTCCAGCTCAATTTCAATCTCCCTTTCTTCCGCTTTGGGATAAATACGGTTTACTGCAAGCAGAAGGGTCTCAAAAAGATTTTTTTCCTCTTTTTTCAACGTTATCATTCCTGTTTCCATACGGGAAATGTTGACAAGTGCCGCTACCAATTCCTCAAGACGCACTATTTGAATGCTGCAGCGTTCCAAAAACTCTCTCTGTTCAGCAGCGCTCAAGTCGTCTGACTGCAAAATTTCAAAACTCGTTTTGAGCGCGGCGACCGGAGTCTTTAACTGATGGGAAATATCTGTAACAAGTACCTTTGTTTCCTCCCGCTCCATTTTGGTCTGAGCGCGAAACAAAGACAAACTATCGGATAGCGCAACAAGCTCTGTCAAAATATGACCTAATTCCCCGTCATGGATATCATACAACGTTCTTTTTTCTGGCCTGTTCTCCTCTTCGGCACCATTTATTCTCTCAAAATGCTCAAATGCACTATTTCGCAGCACACTTATCTGCCTTCCCAGCCAAAATAACTCTTCCTGCCGCTGCCTGTAATTTCTTCTTTTTTCTCCCAAAAGTAATCCGACGAAGCCTGCATAAAGCGCCAAAAGAATAACCACAGTCAGCTCCCAGGTATGATACAATGTTTTTTTATAATAACTTATAAATCCTGCGCCATACCCATACTGCTCTAGTTTCTGTTTGGACTCTTTAAAATCTGCCATTGATTGTCCCTTGAGCAATTCTGTCACGATATCAATAGAAAGCTTTCCCTCATTTTGCTGTTCCAGCATTACATATAGAATTTTCACCTTCTCTTCATAGCTGCGCCATTCAAAATACATCAGAACCCCAGCCGTCAAAACGACGACGGCCAATCCAACAATTGCAGCCGTATAATTCCTTTTCATAGGCTCCTCCCTGCTGTTACATATCCGAAGTTTTGCGCAGAATATATCCCATCCCTCTGACATTTTTGATATACTGCGGCCTTGCAGGGTCTTCCTCAATCTTTTCTCGCAGACGGCGAATCATCACTGCGATGGTATTTTCTTCTACACAGTCTCCCTCTGCATCAAACAGTTGTTCTACGATCTGATTTTTAGATAAAATTTGATTGGGGTGATCCAAAAATAACAACCATAACCGCCATTCTGTTTTGGTAAAAAATATTTCTTCTGTTTCCTTCCATGCTCGCATTTCATCACGATTCACCCGAATCCTACCAAACATTATTTCGCTGCTGAATGATTTTTGGGCACGCCCAAAATATGCCTGAACCTTTAATGTCAGCACCGACAAGGAAAAAGGCTTTGCCATATAGTCATCTGCTCCGGCACCATATCCCATCACAAAATCCATTTCACTGTCCAATGCAGTCAGGCAAAGAATGTAACTGTTATTTTGCGCCTGTCGCACATCTTTTATAAAATCCAATCCATTTCCATCTGGCAAAGTCAAATCACAAATATACATCTGCGGCTGATGCTTTTTTAGCACTTGCCTTGCTTCCTCAATACTGACACATGCATATACCTGATAACCTGCCTTTTCCAGCGTAAAACATATTCCTCGATTTACACTTTGTTCGTCTTCCAATAACAATATCTCATTCATACTCTTTTGCCAAATTGTTTTATTTCAAAATACTTGCATTATTTACAATGGATACTCCATACAAGAATAAAATATCAGCGTCTGCAAAGTCAACATACTCCCCTAACAAAGACGAACTGATGTACCGCAAGTCCACCAGTACAATCTCACTGTATGCCTCCAAAAACAACGGGACTAGGCTGCTGGTATAAGAATCTCTGAAAATAATCAGTTTCTTGTCAGAAGCGGCATTTGGGCTTTTGATTCTCTGCAGTGATGCCGCCCCGCCCACATACGCATCATACTTATCAAGACGCAGGGTTCCTTCAGGCACATCTAACTGATAGATCGGTTCTAATAGAGCTCCCTCCTCCTCTGGCAGAATCACAGTCCCATTCCGCATATTTTTCTCCAGATTCCACACAGACGCTGCATGTATGGTTTCATTCGTCAAATAAGAAATCGTATCTGGAGCCATCGGAAGCGCCGCCTGGCCATAATACACTCCGTAAAAATCATTGATTTTATTGATTTCAAAATTGTTTTCCTGCAAATTCAGATATTCCTTAACGCCCAAGGCATCTGCAATACAGGCGGCTGTATCAAAAAGATTTTCTTGTTTCCAATGCGTATCTGTATGATAATAATCATCAATCTCCAAACTCGAAAAAATATCGATATATTGAAATTCTCCATCTTGTTTACCAAGTTCTTCATGCAGGCTGCTCACCATCAAATTATAATCTATCGAAGGATAACCATTCACCGCGGCAAGAAAATAATTCTTATCTGGTATCATGGCATACCAGGTATTTTGTCCCGCAAAATACTGCTGTTTCAGCGTAGTCATTTTCTGCGCCAAACGCTTGATAGATGCTTCATTTAACGGATACTCAAGTTTTGATGCATGCCCATTGACAACATAAATTCCATTGTTTTCCTTCTGCCTCAAAACATCATATGCAAAATATGCTTTGATACGTCTTAATTTCTCCCGAAACGGAAAGTGGTCCAACAAGTACGCTTCTGTATCCTCCATAAAGGATTTATCAAGCAAACTTTCTATTGTAAGCACTGGTCTTGCGGCAAGTTTTCTGCGTTCTGACTCCGAAACTGTTTTTTTGGGATAAAGCATAATCATTATCATAATGCCTAACATAAAAAGGACAAAACTATAAATGGTAATTTCCTGTTTCCATCTTTTATTTTTCATTGTCTTGTGTCACCTCCCGCTCTGATTTTCAGCAATCTTAAAATCGAAAATATAGAAATGGATTAAACGATCCATCTATCAGGTATGCTGTACACAGAATCAAAAGTACTACTGCAAATCCCCCTCTAAAAAGATGCAGTGCAATTGCTCCAAGTTTATGTCCTCTAAGCATATTTTGAATCTTTTCCCACAGCAGCAGTGGAATAGGCGTCGAACCAATAACGCCTATGCATAAGATACCCATACTATTTCGCAGCAAATAACTGCAAGTCATTCGCTGCATGGCATCTGCTTGTGCTGCGATATGGCTGCCGCAGTTTGCAAGTGCCTGGATATCAGAAACCATCTCTGGTATTTTCTCATCATGAAATACCAAAAAACTTACAAGAACTACAAGAACTACATAGATATGCTGCAAAATTTTTATCAAAAACTGCATAGAATGATTCTTTTTTCCGATAAACAGCCTTCTGCAAGCTTTTTCTGCCACCAGAAGCACTGCAAACATAAGCCCCCACAATATAAAGTTCCAGCCTGCTCCATGCCACAAACCAGTAAAAAGCCACACCACAAAAATATTGATAATCCACCGAAACAGACGCACTCGATTTCCGCCCATCGGGATATAAACATAATCGCGAAACCATGCTCCTAATGTGATATGCCATCTTCTCCAGAATTCACTGACACTCTTTGATATAAAAGGATATTTGAAATTTTCAGGAAAATGAAAACCAAAAATGCTTCCCAAACCTATTGCCATATCGGAATATCCCGAAAAATCAAAATAAATCTGCAAGGACACTGCAAGCGCATACGCCCAAGAAAGCGCAAGCCCCCGCACTTCTAGTTCTGCTACTTTTGAGACAAACTCCCCAATCACATTTGCAATCAGTACTTTTTTGCCCAAACCAACCGCAAAACGAACAACACCCTTTTCAAATTTCACATAGATGTCCGAAAAACTGCTTCCATTTACCAATGTTTGTTCGATCTCACTGTATCGAACAATCGGTCCTGCCACAAGCTGCGGAAATAATGTCACATATGCCGCATATGTAACAAAATTTTTCTGCCTTTTGACCCGTTTGTGGTATACATCAATACAATAGCTGGCAATCTGGAAGGTGTAGAATGATATCCCTATTGGAAGCAGAATTGTTTTGGTTTTGATGCCAAACAGTGTTTCCATAAAAAAGCTGAAATACTTAAAATAAAACAATGCAGCAAATGGAAAAAGAACAGACAGAATATAAAATATCCTGCCTGCTCTGTTTTCTCGGAAATTGTCCATAAGCCAAACAAGCAGAAAAGACGCTGTTATCTGTGCAATCATCAAAAGCACATAGATAGGTTCTCCCCACGCATAAAAGATGATGGACATTATAAGCAGCACAAAATTTCTGCCTTTTTGCGGAGCAAAAAAATACAAAAAGATTGTCAGTGGCAGAAAAAAATATAAGAAGATAATACTGGAAAAAAGCATCACATTTTCTCCTTATCCGCTTTTAGATAGGATTTGACTTTTCAAGCGTGTCAGAAACCTTCATATCTCTCTTTTTTGCTGCCTCTATAGCTTGTTCTATCACTGCGTCTGCGGTGTCTGTAAATCCCATTACAAAAAAGACATCATTTCCAAGGATGACAGCGCTTTGCTTTTCTGCAGTAACACAAACCCATTTTGCTGGATTAACACTGTCCATAAGCTGCTGTCTGATTGTTTCTGCATCCACTTCATCATTTGTTCGGATGTATATGGCACTGTATGCGGTGGAAGTAATCATAGATTCTGACAAATAAATCCCCGCTATGCCATCAGGTGCTACAAGACCCGTATGATACTCTACCATATCATTTTGACTCAGATCAAGTTCTGTCGTTGTGACGTTCATAGGGAGCAGATCCTGCCCTACTCCCCCATAAACTTCATCCATGAACTGCGTTACATCTTCTGCACTCTCAAGATGCACCATTCCAGCCGGGTCTGCTGCTTCCTCTGTCGAAACTTCATCTGCGTTTCTGTCACTGGTGTTTCCACAGCCTGCCAGCATCGCCATAGAAAGCGCTAATGTTACAACGATAATTCCAAATTTGTTTCCAATTGTTTTTTTCTTCATAAGAGATTCTTCCTTTCTTTCCTATGACATATTAATCGTCCGTGTCAGAGCAGTATACTGTGACAAAACATATCGCAAATTACAAGTTACCGACTACGTTCCATGCTTTAAGCTCTGGCACGAATTACCGACTGTCAAAACCAGCTTTCGAGCTGATTTTTCAATCTATTATTATTTCAAAAACTAAACTTAATATACATACACGTTACCATTTTACTCCTCAAAATAACATATATTTTGATAGCGCTACTGTGTTATTAGCGTAGGTTCCATAAATACCTCACAGTACCGTTCCGCCCGCTCCCATATCACGACATCTGGTTTGTACTTATCATACATACTGTACTGGAAATCTCTCGCATCTTCCCAGTAAACCTCTTTGTAATATCCCTTGCAGATCCATGACAAAAACCCTCCGAAGGAATCTCCAACATACAAAAGTGTCTGGTCATGGTATTGTGCCTTATCTGCTGAATCCAGTTCAAATACATAATACTTGTCAATATTGTACTTTCCAGTCAATCCTGCCATCATTACCAAATCGCCCGAAAACGCAGGATCATCTATCCGAAATTCAACAGAATCAATATCTGCATGTGTATTATAAACCGTCCGGAAAAATTCCTGCATATTCACAAAAGCGCCAATCTGATTGCTGTGTGAATCTGTGCTAAAATAAAGCTGTGCCTTTTGCTTATTTTCCATCAATGCATCTTTGGGATAAACGAATACAAGGTCTGTATTTTCTTCTATATACTGTGCAAGTTGTTCGCCCCGCGATACCTCATTGACTCTTGCAATCGTATCCGGCATATTTTCTGCATAAATAATCTCTTTGTTGGGAATACACATTGTATAAAACTCGATTCCTTTTTCTGCCAAGTGCTCCCTTGTCGCCGTGAGATTTGCCGCAATTGCCGCCATCTCCGCCTCAGAAAAATGATTAATTCCCATATAATCCCAAATAGGGTGACCGTCCAGCTCCGTCTTGTAGAAAAACATATTATTTTTTCCCATAAGGGTCTGTGTCGATTCAATATACGTTCCGCCAGTCAGCAAAGAAGTCAGCTCTGTATTGAATGCAATCAGTTTGGTTCGTCCAAACAAACCATCTGTAAAATGATTGATTCTCCTTTGAAACCGCTCAAATCTTGTTTCCTTTGGCTGATTGTTAGATGCAGTTTCTTCGGTTGATGTGGTGCTCTCTGTCTGGGATTCCCCATCATTTATCAAGGTTCCGTTTTTCTCTAAGATTGCCTTTTCTTCTTCCGTAAGCGCTTCTCCTTGCTGACTTGGCAGCATGTTTCTTGCCACTGTCAAAATCGGTATCGCCAGTATAAAGATAAGAAAGACTATCGTTATCCATTTGTCCCTGTTCTTCATATTCTATCTCCGTTTTTTAGCACTCCTTTAAAAGTTAAAGTATATAAAAGGATTATACGCATTGTTGCTGATAAATGATACACTAACAACAAGACCTATCAGTATGCCTACTGTATACACAATCTGCCATATCTGGCTTTTTTTGAGTCTTTTGTCAATCCATGGCATAATCGGTGCGCAGCCAATGATTGCAAATACAAAGTATATCCAGTTTTGTGCAATATATGCCCACACTGCCTTGTCAATCATTCCCTTCGCGCCAATGCCAAACATTGCCTTAATGTACAAAAAAGCATTTCCCATACCTGTCGAACGGAAAATAACCCATCCAATGATGACAAGCACCATGGTATATATGTGTCCCCACCAATACTCCTTTTTGCCAAGTCCTGTCAACTTCTCAAATGTCAGTATTACAAAATACATTAGTCCCCATGCAATAAACGTCCAGTTTGCGCCATGCCACATTCCTGTCAGCAGCCATACTACAAAAAGATTTATTACTATCCTTGGCTTGGAAACTCTGCTGCCTCCCATTGGAAAATATACATAGTCCCGAAACCATGTCTGCATGGATATATGCCATCTGCGCCAAAATTCTGACACTGTTTTCGAAATATATGGGTAATTAAAGTTTTCCTCAAAATGAAAGCCAAACATCTGACCTAAACCAATTGCCATATCCGAGTAGCCAGAAAAATCAAAAAATATCTGCAGCGTATATGCAATCGCTCCCAGCCATGCCATACCAACTGATGCCTGAAATTCTCCATTGATAATCAGCCCAAACGCGTTATCTGCAATCACTGCCATATTATTTGCAATTAGCACTTTCTTGCCAAGACCAATGCAAAATCTGGTAACACCTGCTGAAAAATCTCTGAAATTTTCAACGCGGTATTCAATCTGTTCTGCGATTGTCTCATATCGGACAATCGGCCCTGCTATCAATTGCGGGAATAATGCAATATACAGTCCTACCTGCAGCGGATTTTTCTGCACCTTTCCACGCTGCCGGTATACATCAATCACGTAGGACATGGCTTGAAATGTATAGAAGGATATACCAATTGGCAGCGCCACTTTTGGAACTGGAATTGTCGTATGCAAAAATCTGTTTATCTGCAATACTGTAAATTCACTGTACTTAAACCATCCCAATGTACCAATATTTGCAAGCACCAGCAATATAAATACAATCGTCACAGCAAATTGATAGTTGCGAAGCCTGTCCACTATCATGCCAAACAGCCAGTTGACAAGAATCGTGCCTATCATCAAAAATACGTAAACAGGCTCACCCCATGCATAGAAAAAAAGACTTGCTGCCAGCAAAAATATGTTTTTAATTTGTTTTGTCTGTCTCAAAAATGCATAGTAGATTACCAGTACCACTGGCAAAAATACAAACAAAAAGACCTCGCTTGGGAAAAGCATCGTCAATTTCCTCCTATTTCTAGTCGCTGCGCGACGGCTCTAAAGCTAAAGTCACTTCGACGCAACTCTTACGAGAATAAATTTCATTCGAAAGTACACTCATGAAATTTCCTCTCTTGCGTCTTTGTGTCTTTAGTTTTTATTTTCTAGTCGCTGCGCGACGGCTCTAAAGCTAAAGTCACTTCGACGCAACTCTTA
>CAJUKA010000042.1:0-17820 GCA_910586585.1 uncultured Lachnospiraceae bacterium | reverse complement strand
GTCTTTGTGTCTTTAGTTTTTATTTTCTAGTCGCTGCGCGACGGCTCTAAAGCTATCCAACTGAATCATTCTGATTTTCCTTTGGGGAGTGGTTATATCGCAATTTCGCCTTCAAATACGGTCGCGGCAGGTCCTGTCATGTAGACAAGGTTTGCTTCTTGGTCCCACTCGCACAAAATCTCTCCGCCGAGTACTTTTACATGAACCTTTGTATCTGTAAGTCCGTTGAGTACACATGCAACTGTGACCGCACAGCATCCTGTGCCGCAGGCAAGCGTTTCCCCTGTTCCGCGCTCCCATACGCGCATTTCCACTGTATTTCGGTCAATAACTTTGACAAACTCGGTATTTGTCCTCTCCGGAAACCGCTCATGATGTTCGAAATATGGCCCGACATGCTCAATATCAAACGCCTTCATATCTGCCAATTCATTCACAAATACGACTGCATGTGGATTTCCCATGGATACGCATGTCATTTGATAGGACTGTCCGCCTGCCACAATCTCTTCATCAATCACCTGCTCATTCTCAGATATAACAGGCACCTTATCAGCCCTTATGATAGGCGCTCCCATATTCACCTTCACCGTTTCTGCTTTTCCATCATTTCCAAGTGCAAGTTCCACATATTTGACATTGCCAAAACTTTCGATTGTTATACTTGTCTTGTCTGTAAGTCCATAATCATAGACATATTTTGCTACACAGCGTATCCCATTACCGCACATCTGCGCGCGTGTCCCATCGGCATTGTACATTTCCATTTCAAATTCTGCACTTTTTCCCGGATTAATAAAAATGACACCATCGCCGCCAATACCAAAATGCCTGTCACTCAGCTTCCTTACAAGCTCTGGCTTTTTGTCTGCATCTATTTGTTCTGCAAACCCATTGACATAAATATAATCATTCCCGCATCCCTGCATTTTTGTAAATCTTAAGTTCATCTGTTTTCCTTCCATAACATTCATTGTTGTTCAGTTTGCCCAAATCCAGTCAAATACCTGTGTATCTCCTTCTGTGACATCCTCTCCAATCTGAACAGAAACAAGCTGCAAATCCTGGAATGCCCTAATACCATGTTTTTGACCTCTTTTGATAGAAATGGTATCACCACAGGAAAGTTTCATCAGACATCCATCTATCACCAGTTCGCCGCTGCCATTTACTACCGTGATAACTTCATCCTTAAACTGGTGCATTTCATAATCCTGTGCGCAGTCTGCATTGATGGTGATATGTTTGGTGAGTGACTTAGTTCCATCAGCGTATTGACTATAATCATATACCTTGTATTCTCCCCAGCGCCGCTCCTCATACATTGGCCGATTGTTGATATTTTCCACATAAGGCTTGATATAGGAACTTTTGTGCTTGTCTGATACCAAAATACCATCCTGGCTTGCCGCAATTACTAGGTTCTGCGTGCCAAGAGCCACAACAGGAATCGAAAGTTCATTGATCACATGCGTATTGACGCACTCCTCACCCATTATGGCATCTCCAATACTTTCTTTTTCCATTTCCTCTGTCAGTGTATTCCAGGTACCAATATCTTTCCATGCACCGTCATAAGGAATGACCACAAGCGAATCTGCCTTTTCGACTACTTCATAATCAAAACTGTCTTTTTTGAGCTGTGCATAATTATGAACAACATCATCAAAGTCTCTGCTTGGCACATAGTTGTCTGCAATATGCATCAAATATTTGAGTTTAAATGCAAAAACGCCTGCGTTCCAAAGCGCTCCTTCTTTGATAAGTTCCTTGGCGGCAGCCTCGTCTGGCTTTTCCCTGAACGCTTTCACTCTGCCAGATGCTCCCTGCACAATATATCCATACTTTTCAGAAGGATACGATGGTGCAATCCCCATCAATACAATATCCACATCACCTTGCTGCACCCGCTCATCCATTTTTTTGAATGTCTCAAAATATTCCACATCCACAAACGGATCAACGGGAAGGACAATAACAGTTTCTTCTGGATCTGTTTTTTTTCGTGATTCCAAATAAGCCGATGCAAGCACAATTGCTGGAAAGGTATTGCGGCGTTCTGGTTCCACTACAATATCCACATCGTTCTGAAGCTGTCCTCTAATTGCTTCTACCTGTGTTGAGGAAGTTGCCACTACTATCTCTGCATCGATCCCTGCCTGCACAATCTGCCTGTACACACGCTGTACCATGGACTCATGGGCGCCTTCTCTATCACACAAAAGTTTTAAAAACTGCTTTGATCGGACCTCATTTGACAGGGGCCATAACCGTTTGCCGGAGCCTCCTGACAATAACACAATCTTCATACGCATCCTCCCTGTTTTCCTTATTTTAGTGCCAAAAGCATCTGGGCTGTTTCTACCATATTGGTGCCGTTATCCATACTGTGCTTTTGCAGATAGCGGTGAGCCTCTTCCTCTGTCATATGGTTTCGTTCCATTAAGAGACATTTTGCACTGTCAATGATAGAAGACTCTTCTGCGCTGCGGATTTTTGGCATTTCTTTTTGCTTCTTTTTGCGCCTGCGAATTCCCTGCTGCATCATTTCCACAGTATTTATCAACTCGTGCACCTTAAGCGGCATCGCAAGCCCTATAATCCCTATTCCAGACACCTCTGCAAGAACTCTCTGCGACGCCATTACGACCAGTTCAAATCCCTCTGGAAGACTATTTTTTAGTTCCACACAGATCATATCGGCAAGACGATAACCTGATATGACAATCCCATCGCGCAATCCATCCGCGCAGCCTAATGCCTGTGCTCCAGAAGTACAGACCGCATTGACTCCAAAACCACTTTTTACCAATACATTTTTTATGCTCTTAGCATCTTCTATCTTGGCAAATACTACGATAATATTTGTCACTGTACACCTCCCAATCCTGCTCTCGCTCAAGAAATGTACACTATATTTTATATAAATACGACTCAATTTCCCAATTTGTCACCTGCGCATCATATTCTTTCCATGCGGCCAGCTTTGAGCAATAATACTGGTCAAATACTTGTTTTCCAAGCAAGTTCCGCAGGAGCGGGTCGCTGTCCATCTCCTTGCATGCCTCCAGCAAATCTGTAGGAAGCTTTCTAATTCCTCTTTTTGCCGCCTCTTCTTCCGACAGCATGTTAATATTATCCCTGACTTCCGGTTCTGGCTCTATCTGATTTTTGATTCCGTCTAGCCCTGCCATCAGACATGCTGCGATGGCTAAATAGGGATTTGCTGACGGATCAGGGCTTCTAAGTTCTATCCTTGTATGTGCGCCGCGTATATTCGGCACCCGAATCAATGTATTGGCGCCAAGCGTACTCCATGCAATATAAACAGGTGCTTCAAACCCAGGTTTCAGCCTTTTATAAGAATTTACAAGCGGATTGGTTACTGCGCAAATCCCCTTCACATGTTTCATTAATCCTCCCATAAAATAATATGCTTCCCGGCTAAGCCCATTTTTATCGGCTGGATCATCAAATATATTTTTCCCGTCCTTGCGAAGCGACATATTAATATGCATACCCGAACCCGAAAATTCCATACGGGGTTTGGGCATAAATGTTGCATGAAGCCCATGATGCCTTGCAATTGTTTTGACTGCGAGCTTAAATGTCATAATATTGTCAGCAGTTACAAGCGCCTCATCATAGCGAAAATCCACTTCGTGCTGTGACGGCGCCTTTTCATGATGCGATGCTTCTACCTCAAATCCCATATCTTCCAGCGTCAGCACAATATCACGTCTGGCATTCTCACCACTGTCAAGCGGTCCCATATCAAAAAAACCTGCCTGTTCATTGGTGTTTGTCGTCGGTCTTCCATTTTCATCGGCATTGAACAGGAAAAACTCGCATTCTGGTCCAATCTCAAAAGTATAGCCCAAATCCGCCGCTTCCTGCAGGGCTTTTTTTAGTATATAACGGCAGTCGCTCTCAAACGGAGTGCGATCAGCACGATATACATCACAGATAAACCGTGCTACTTTTCCTTGCTGCGGCCGCCATGGAAATATCGTAAAAGTATCCAAATCCGGATACAAAAACATATCTGCATTGTCTGTCGGAAACATCCCTTTCACAAGCGAACAATCAAACATGCAATCATTGCGAAGTGCTTTTTCTAGCTGGCTGGAAGTAATAGCTACGTTTTTGAAATTCCCTTCAATGTCCGTAAACTGCATTCGGATAAATTCAACATCTTCTTCCTTTACCATCTCTATAATATCCTGTTTTGTATATTTTGCCATTCTATACCAGTCCTTTCACCCAATTATCAATATCAATCAATTATTATATCAGTATATGGTTCCTTGGCAAGAAAACTTTTTTCCAAAAAGCATAATCCCGACTTGACCATCATACCATTATAAAAAGAACAAAAATGGAGTCTGTCGCATGAGCTCTAACACAAAAATCGTTGTACTTCGCTCAAAAGAATTAGTCTATGCACTTGTGCTTCTGGTTGTGAGTGTACTTATCATAATGGTAGTTGTATCGCTTTTTATGCCTTCCGGGGACAGCGCTGCCAATCCTTCTGCTCCTGCTCAGAATGCGGAGGAATCCTCGTCTACTGAATCTTCTGAATCTGACGCAGCCGCCACGGATATCCCCAGTCTTTATGTGCCTGGTATCTATTCAAGCACACTGCTGCTTGGAAGTTCCAATGTAGAATTGCAGATCACAGTGGATAAAGATCATATCAATTCTATTAGTATGACAAATATTGACGAGTCGATAGCTACCCTGTATCCACTTATGAGTCCCACGCTTGACAATCTATCCGCCGCAATCCTAGAACAGCAAAGTCTTGACAACATCAGCTACACAGAAGAAAACCGGTACACTTCCATGCTTCTGATGCAGGCAATCACCGCTACTCTAGATAAAGCCCGCGTGTCCGAAAATGTGGAAACTTTAGACAGCGATATTGTATATTAATGATTATCATTACCCCTGCATCCGTTTAAGGTCATCTATCTCGAAATGATAGATTTTGTCACAGAATTGGCATCGAACCTCTATCTGCTTGCCATCATCTATCATTTCTTGTATGTCCTTCTTTCCAAGGCTGATAAGTGCTCTTTCTACACGCTGCCTGCTACAGTCACAATAATATTGTGTTGGTATTTTATCGTTGATTTCCAGTTCCAAATCCCCCAACAGCAACTGCAAAAGCTGTTCCGGCGTATTCCCGTCATTTAATATATTGGTCACACTGTCCATTGTCTTAATTTTTTCTTCCAGAACACGGATTGTTTCATCTTCTGCGGACGGCATCAACTGTATAATAAATCCGCCTGCTTGTTTGACCGTGTTATCCTTTTCCATCAGCACTCCCAACCCAACTGCAGACGGCACCTGCTCAGAGGTCGCAAAATAATACGTTAAATCCTCTGCAATCTCACCTGTCTGAAGCTGTGTCTGCCCGACATATGGTTCCTTTAGTCCCATATCTTTTATTACGCTTAAAATTCCATTTCCCAATGCGCCGCCTACATCAAGCTTCCCAACTGCATTGGGCGGAAGCATTACCTGCGGTTCCAAAGCAGCTCCTTTTACATTCGCATTTGCATCGGCTGTAATGGTCAAACCACGTACTGGCCCATCACAGTGAATCTGTATCGTCAGCAGGTCTTTTTCTCCTTTGAGCATACTCCCCATCATCGCGCCTGCCGTCAAAAGCCGCCCCAAACCGGCTGTAATCACCGGGCTTAAATTATGAATGCACCTTGCCTGTTCCACAAGTGCTTTTGAAGTGACAGCAAAAGCCCGTATCTGAGCATTCGCTGCTGTTGCTCTCACAATATAATCCTGTACCATAATCCCTTATCCCCATTCCTGAACCGTTCCAAAAAACTATTTATTTGTTATTTAGGGCTGTTTTCTTTGCCACACAATATATCCGCTCACTTTTGTCTGTTGCTTCTCCCATTGTATCTGCATCATATGATTTCAAATAGATTAGCCCAGAACGCTCTATCAACGATATCATTTCTTCCAAAGTATATCCTCTTTGTAAATGAACTTCCTGAAAGCGGGTAAAAAGTTCCTGCCCCCTTGCAGACGCTTGCGGATCTTTCACAAAAACTGTCAAATCATATTCATTAATACAGCTCTCACTATCATAATAATTCTCCCAGATAAAACTGCAATCCTCTCTGTTTTCTGCAATCACGCTGTCTCCTATGACCATCTCATATTTGTACTGCGTATTAAAATCAAAAACAAAAATTCCTTCTGGGTCAAGATAATTCCATACCAAGCGAAAACACGCCAAAATATCTTCATTGTCAAGCAGATAATTCAGGCTGTCACAGACACTTACCACCGCTCTGACCGTTCCATAAAGTTCAAACGTTCGCATATCCTGATTCAGATAGAGAATGTCATGCCCTGACTGCTCTCTTTTTTCAGATGCAGCAAGAAGCATTTCGTCCGCATTATCTACCCCTATCATATCATACCCCTCTGCAGCAAGAAGTTCTGTCATACTCCCTGTGCCACAGCCAAGTTCTAATACAAGGCCGTCATTGATCTGATGCGCGCGAAGTTCCTGCACAATATTTTCACACCACATTTTATAGGGTGTTTCATCCATAAGCAAATCATACACACTTGCAAAATCTGTATATGTTTCCATACCTATGCTCCTAATTTCATAGAGATAAAAAACCCTGCTGCAAGTAAGATAACACCTGTAATTATTTCTATAACCCCTATGCTTCCCACTTCCATCATAATCAAAATTGCAAACGGAGATGCTACAATCAAGCCAATAATGGCCCAATACGTTACCAGCGGAAATTTCTTTAGCATAAATTCAATAAATTTTGCTACGGCAACAATCCCAACAACAACGCCAAAGCCAAACGGTACCAGTACGACAAATGTATCAAGAATCGCCGCAATATCAAAATCTTTGAGTGCATTGATCAGTGCATTGATGGTATCTATAATGGTATTGTAATAGCCAAGTATCATCATAATCATCGATCCGCTGACGCCTGGAATCACCATTGTCGCCGCTGCAATGATACCAACCCCAAAAAGCTTCACCACATTTGCAACACTGAACGTAATATCCGCACTAGAACCGCCCCCTTCGCCAATCAGGGCAAATCCTACTACCATCACAAAAAACAAAACAAACGCAATAATCTGCGGAAGACGGATACTGTTTCCTTTTATTTTTCCATAAATCACAGGAACACCGCCAAGAATTAATCCAATAAAAAACAAATTTGTTTGCAGCGGAAATTTTGGAAACAAAACCTCCGAAAAAATCTTTGCAAAGATTGCAATCGAAAGAAGCATTCCTATCAAAATAGGAACTAACAGTGCAATCGCCTCTTTCATCCGTTTTACAAAATGGGTCAGCACCAGTATCAGCTTGTCATAAATTCCCATAGAAACCATCATGGTTCCTCCGCTGACACCTGGAATCACATTTGCGATACCAACGACCATTCCTCTTAATATGTTTGTTATGAATTCTTTCATCTCAAAATAATTCACCTTTCTTTTTATTATATAACCGCGCCAGCCGCAAAGCGGCAAATTTCCTTGTGCGGCTGTGTGCATAACTTTATACTGCGCAGTCAGCCTTTTTGACCGCCAGTATAACAACTGCCAAAATAGTCTTTCAGAAAGCTGATAAGCTTGTCCATCTCCTCATCCGTACCTATCGAAATACGCAGATAGTTGGAAATGCGCGGTTTATTCCAATATCGAACATAAATTCCATTTGTCCTGAGCGCCTCAAAAATCTCCTGTGCGGGAACCGTTTCATGTGCCGCAAATATAAAGTTTGTCATGGTATCTGGGAATATAAAGCCTAGGTCGGAAAGCTCCTTCTTTACACGTTCTCTCGTTCGAACCACCTTTGCAACTGTATCCTGAAGATACGCTTCGTCTTCCACAGAAGCGATGCCTGCTGCGATTGTCACTGCATTCATCGTATAAGAATTAAAAGAAAATTTCACGTCATTGAGATAATGAATCAGCTTTTCGCTTCCCATCGCATAACCAATACGAAGCCCCGCCAGTGAACGGGATTTTGAAAATGTCTGTGTAACCAGAAGATTCTCATATTGATTGATTAGCCCTGCACAGCTTTCGCCGCCAAAGTCCACATATGCCTCATCAATTATCACAACAGAATCCGGATTTGCTTTTATAATCTCTTCGAGAACAGATACCTGTGCCAAAACGCCGGTTGGTGCATTTGGATTTGCTATGATAATTCCACCATTTTCCTTGAAGTAGTCTTCCTTCCTAATACAAAAATATTCATCTAAAGGCTGACACTCATATGGAATCTGGTACAAATCCGCCCACACATCATAAAAGGAGTATGTAATATCCGGAAACAAAATCGGCTTCCCTGATTGAAAAAAGGTCATAAACGCCATGGCAAGAACATCATCTGAGCCAACACCGACAAAAACCTGCTTGGGTGAAAGTCCGTGACGCCTTGCAAGCGCCTCTACAAGCAAGGCTGCATCTGGGTCCGGATATCTTTTTAGTATGCTGCAGTCAAATCCATGAAGCGCCGCTCCCACTCCAGGCGCTGGAGGATATGGACACTCATTGGTATTTAACTTGATGATATTTGGATTCTTTGGCTGTTCACCCGCCACATAAGGCACTACTTTTCGCACATTTTTTTCCCAACTCATCATTTTTACACCTCCCTGTGCGCAAAAGCGCATATTCCAATCAATATTTGAAAGCTTACTTTCAATATTTGAAAGCTTACTTTCAATATTTCCTCACAATCCTATTAAAGTATTACAAGCTCATGAAATAACAACCCTTATCATAACAAAATTTCCAACTTTATGCAATGTCTGTTGACTATAAAAGAATTTCATTCTACTATTAAAATAATAGTATATTTTTCCATTAATTACGGAATCCTTATACAAGAGTGGAGGTTCAATATGTATAAGCTCAAAATTTTTGCAAAAAGTTTTTTGTCACTTTTTGCCATAATGCGCCTTACGGGCATGTCCACAAAAAATCCTGTTTCAATCATTACTTTTTTGATTATTTTATATGTTTTTTCAAAACTGCAAAGTGACAGGATAGAAAGCCGTATTGAAGCGGCAGATATCACGCTCGCAGCCATATTAAGTGTGCTTTTTAGCATTTTCACGCTTGCTGCACGACACGATGTTATCCTTGGAAGCTTGACAAGCAGGCTTTTTTGCGCCATCATCCTTTTGCTGACGGCCTTTGGTCTTTTGGCTGTTTATTTTTATCTGATTATATGGATTTTGCAGGCTGCCTCTGAAATGACGCTGACTGAAAACGGATACTCTTATGTATGGATTCCATATTTGACGGTATTTTTGTGTATTTTATGCTGGCTGCCCTATTTTCTATATGAATATCCTGGTGTAATGACTCCCGACAGCGTCAACCAGTATGCACAGGCCATTGGTGTTTATGAACTCAACAATCATCATTCTGTGATTCATACCGCTATCATTGGACTGTTCAGCAATCTTGGACTTTCCATTACAGGCGATGTCCACACTGGACTTGCATTGTATACAGCAGCCCAGATGCTATTTATGGCATGTACTGCCGGGTATGTAGTGCAGACTCTGCAAAAAGCAGGCGCCATTATGCCTGTCCTAGTTCTTACAATCTGTTTTTATGCACTGATGCCCTACAATGGTGCATATACGGTTACAATTTGGAAGGATATTCCCTTTGCCGGCTGTATGACGCTTTTTGGCGCCGCATTAATGCGGTTTCTGCTGCGCGGAAGTTCCACGATTTCCACAGATTCCATTCCCAAGCTGGCTATCAGTGAATACTTTACCCTGGTGATTCCCTATATTGTATCAGGCATTCTACTGTGTCTGCTCCGAACTAATGGTTGGATTGCATTTGCTGCAACGCTTCCTTTTATCCTCATTGTTTACCGCAGATGCCCCAAAGTAATGCTGCCTATCCATCTTATTATTTTGGTACTGGTACTTTTTATCAAATATCCTGTTATGCGTGTCTATGACATTCCACAGGCAGATTTCGTAGAATCCTTGTCTATCCCTGTGCAGCAAATAGCACGCGTTATTTCAAATGGGGAACCCCTTACTGAGAGCCAAGAAGAATTCGCCGCTAATATAATGGATCTGTCACAGGTTTCCGCCGTATACCAACCCGATGTATCGGACAACATCAAAAATCTGATCCGACAAACTGGAAATCATTATCTCGAATCACACAAAGGCGCATTTTTGAAAACGTGGCTTTCCATAGGCGCCAAGCATCCGGGCACATATTTTGATGCCTACGTTGCGCAGACAAACGGATACTGGTATCCTGATATCAGCTATAAAGTCGGTCTTGCTGATGGAATTTATCCAAATGAATTTGGATTGCGCTGGCAGCCTGTCATAAAAGGAACTACCCTTACCAAAATAAAAGAAATTTTATTTAAACTCCCTGAACTGATTCCCTTATATGGATTGTTTTGGAGTATGGGTTTCCTATTGTGGCTGATACTGCTGATTGGTGCGCTTTGCCTGCGTTCTGGAAATACTGCAAATGCACTGATATGTCTTCCTTTTATTTTTTTGATGCTGACACTGTGTATTGCTGCCCCTGTTGCAACAGAATTCCGATATACCTACGCTGTATTTTATGCACTGCCGATCCTAATCATGTCGCCTTTTGTACGTGGAAAAAATTAATAGATTACTTCCACATTCTCAATTGTGCTGCCGTCACTATCGAAGGCTATGATATTTTCATTTGTCCTGTGATGAGTCATATAATATCTGCCTTCGATATTTGTTATATAATACGGTGTTCCACCAGAAATGCCAAACTGATTATAAACCTTTTCGTACTTGCCGCTGGAAAGGTTTTTCAGGTCATCGGTCCGGATAATCGTTGCATAATCTTGATTTTCCTGATTGTCAGTTGATATTGTGAGATAAAAATAATCCCCAATTTTCATAAGCTGAACCATTCCTGATATCTCATCTGGCACAGGATATTCTTCTATGATTTCAAAGCCATCTTCTAACTGTACTGCTTTTATAATCTTTTGATTGTTATGCCCTGATACAAAATACACCGCATCATCTAACAGGGTAAAAGAGCGCACATAAACACCAAAAAGTTCATCAATTTTTAATACATTTTCAATGTAAAGCGGATAAATGCCATTTTCTCCTGGCTGTGCCGCTCTTTTGATCAAATACATCTCTCCTGTAATCGAACTCCATGCCATAAACGCCTTATTTTTTTCATCGTACTGCACATAATGCGGCTTTAAACCAATATTTTCCAAGGTCTGTGTATGTACATATCCTTCCTTTGTCTTTTGAAATGCCATAAGGCGATTATTTTCTGTATCATCTATCAATATGATAACCTTGTCTGTAGCAATTGTGTGTGCATAATGAACCTCATCGGTAAGAACATCCCATTGGTTTAACGGGTCCGAAATATTATCATGAAAAATAATTTGATTATGATAACAATCTGCAATAAAATAAGTATCCTCAATTTTTGTGATATAGGTTGCTACATTTAACGTAAGAAATGGATTTTTTTGCGTTTGTACCTGCGGTTCTGATACCATTCCTTCATATACGATTTCTTCCGATTCTTTTTCTTCTGTACTTTTTTCAGGTGTTATTGTCAAAATTGGATTTTGTTTTTCTTTTACACTGCATGATGAACCAACAGTCGCCATAATAAGTACTGCACCTGCCAAACATATTGGTACTGTTTTTATTTTTATCCTTATCATATGTACCTCCACAGAACTGTCAATGGTTTCATTATAACACCTCTTTTGTTTTCTGTACAAGATTCAACATTCATCAAACACAACACTACTTACTCTGTTGTTACAATTCACACTTACGCCAGATTTCTCATATACTTACAACGATTTCGGTGTGAATTGCAACAATTGATGCACACAAAATGCTAAAAAGCACGCATTTTGGCGCTTGCTCCGACGCCATGCAGCAAGTGCATGGCGCGGGTGTGAAAAGTAACACTCTGTTCTAGTAGCAGGTAAAAATCCATGCATCGACAAAAAATCTTCATCTTCCTAAAGATAAGCATTTTGCCTAGAAAACAAAGGGTTTTATTGTCGTTTTTGCTGTTATTTTTGAACATATTTTGAACAAATGGTAAAAAAAGTAACTAAAAAATGAATAAATTTTTGTTATTTTCTCTTGACCTGGCGAAAAAAATATGTATAATAATGAACTTGTAAGGCACAACAGGAATGAAAAATCAAGTTCATACATTCCTGAAATATGATTCAGCACTACATAGTGCAGCGCAAGGCGCAAATGGAGGAGAAAAATTATGAAAAAAAGAATTTTAGCAACCGTTATGACACTTACATTAGGTGCAGCAATGCTTACAGCTTGTGGTTCCGGAGCAGACGAGACTCCTGTTGAGTCAGCAGTTGTTGAGGAAACAAATAATATAGAGCCTACTACAGAAGCTGCTGATGTTACAGCTACTACGGAGGAAGCTGCTGACGTTACAGCTACTACAGAAGAAGCTGCTGACGTTACAGCTACTACAGAAGAAGCTGTTGATGCTGATGCTACTGAGGAAGCTGCTACTGAAACAGCTACTACAGAAGAAGCTGCTGACGTTACAGCTACTACAGAAGAAGCTGACGCCGATGCTACTGAGGAAGCTGCTACTGAAACAGCTACTGCTCAGGCAGCAAACTAAGTCGCTTGCATATAAAAAATACTTATCATTGAGAATCGAGTAGGGAAGATTCGTCTTCTCCCTACTCGTGCGCCGGACGCGGGCAGCTTTTGCTGCATATTTTCTCTTCGCGTCCATGTGCATAAAAACCGCTGCCCACAGGGTAACGGTTTTTTGTGTTTACAATACAGTAATTTGCTATTTTGATTGACTGCAAAGCCTGTCAAACACTGCAAAATATTCTTTAAAAGTTTTTGCACAGCACATCGGATCTGCAATCACAATTCCTTCTGTTCTCAATCCTGTCAGTGCAAATGCCATGGCCATACGATGATCGTCATAGGTCTGTATCACCGCTGGCTGTGGTGTGCCAGGATGAATTGTGATAGAATCGCTTTGTTCTTCGCATTCTATCCCCATCCGTGTAAGTTCACTGACAATTGCATGAATCCGATCTGACTCCTGCAATCGGATATGCCCAATGTTTTCAATTCGCACATCTCCATCTGCATAGGGTGCTATCGCCGCAAGCGTCATGGACTGATCCGAAAAATCTTTCATATCAACTGTAATTCCCTTTAATCTGCCGCCTTTTGGTCCCTTTACCGCTATGCCGTCAGGTGTGTTTGTAACACCACACCCCATCTGCTCTAATAATTTGATAAATTTTAAATCGCCCTGCATACACTCCCATGTGACTGCCTTCACGATTGCACTGCCTCCCATAAGTGCTGCTGCTGCATAAAAATAACATGCTGCCGACACATCTGGTTCGATCTGATAAGTCCCCGCTATGTAGGCTGTCCCTGCATTTACGATATAATTTGTCCCATCAAAGTCCGAATACGCACCAAATTGCTCCATCATGTTCCTTGTGATTTGTATGTAGGAGCCCTCCTTACGCGCACTCGTTACCTTGATGTGAAGCCCTTGTTTTATCATTGGTGATACCAATAAAAGCGCACTCAAAAACTGTGTACTTTTGCTGATATCCAGCTTTACATGACATGGTTCTTTTTTAGGGAGTCTGTCGCCAATTCCTTTCACTCTCACAGGCAAATATCCTTCTTCTTCAAGGCAGACAATTTCAGCCCCCATACAATGCAAAACGTCAAAAAGCGGCTTCATGGGCCGTTTTTTCATCTGTTGTGATGCATTCACTACAAAAGTTCCCTCTGCCATAGCAAGCATGGCAGTCAAAAAACGGGCTGCAGTTCCAGCGCTTCCAACATATATTTCTCCCTCTGCGGCAGGAATCCTACCATTTTGTCCTGTCACAGATACCACCTTTGCCTGTTCGTCAATCTCCAGCGCAAAACCAAGCGACTGCAAACAAGCAAGAAAATTTCTTGAATCGTCACTAAACAATACCCCTTTGAGCGTTGTTGTCCCATCTGCCAACGCTGCCATCAAAAGCGCTCTGTTTGTCACACTTTTCGATCCAGGTACTTCAACCACCCAGTTCACAGGCTTGTCAAGTTTATGGACATAATATCTGTTATCCACAATCATCCTCCTTTTTTTAAATCGCTGCGCGATAGCACGAAAGGGTAAAGCCGCCCCGAAACAACTGTTCGGATTTGCGACTTTACTATCCAGCGGAAAATATTTTTCAAAACACTTAATATTTCTTAGCTAGACTTTGTAAAAAATATATTTCTGAGAACGCAACATATACTATTCAACCACTTTTGCTGTCCGCGCCACTATATTGTACCATAGGTTATTGTGATATTCAAACGATACAATATGACTTTCACTTCGTAACAGTTCAGCCTTTGGCTTCCTGTTAAAGGCATCAAGTCATGCTGATTTTGGCAAGGCAGCAAAAGTTGGCAGCGTTGTACTTTTTATCTAATTACAAACAGTTCATGCAGTGCTCTCGTTGCCGCAACATATAACAGTTTGGCAAGTTTAGGATTCTCTTTGTACCCAGTCAGATCTGGTTTCCACAAAAGCACACAGTCAAACTCAAGTCCCTTTGTCTCCGGCACTGTAAGAACCATAACACCTTTGCAAAAACCGCTTTTTTTTGCATCCGTAAGCTGTATTTGCCGACTAAGACGCTTTGTGAGCATATGTTTTTCCTCATCAGAAAAGCATAGAACTGCCATCGTTTCATATCCCTTCTGACGCATATTTTCTATCACATCAGCAGACACTCCTGCTGCTTCTTCCTTTGAAATCGTATCCAAAAAGTGTACTGGTTCTCCGTGCCTTATCACTGGCTCAATCTTATATGCCCCTCTGGAAGCACTGCTCAAAATCTTTCCCGCAAATTCAGAAATTTCAATCGTATTTCGATAACTTTTTGCCAATACACGGAAATTATCAGAGCTGCTGCTAAATATTTTTTGTTGCATATCCTTCCACTCATTCATACCGCATTCATAATTTACATTTTGGGACACGTCTCCCATAATGGTGAAAAAACATGCTGGAAGGACTGTTTTCAAAGCGTAATATACAATTGGCCCGAAATCCTGCGCTTCATCAATAAAAATCTGTCCAAATTCTTCATCTGGTTTTTTCTGCAAAGCTCTGTAATATATGATTAGCATTGCTGCCACATCATACACATCAAAGATTCCGCATGATACCTTCTCAATTACCTGTTCCATATCAATATAATATGCATTTCCATATATTTCTAAAAATGCTATATATAAATGGACAACGCTTCCTTTGTAACAATGTTTTGTAAAATATTTTTTGTATTGCAGCAATTTTTTCTTGAAAATGTCGATTTCCTCCCGCCCTGCGCACTGCAGCCTAATGCGGGTACGAAGCCGCTCGTCAAGTGTAACAAGAAGTCTATTGATCGAATATTCAGGATGCCCCTTGATAAAATCATCATTGCTTTTCTGAGACAGAAGCATTCCAATATCTTCATCGCAAACCACACAATTTCCAAGTATCCGGTCACGAAGTCTTTGAAGATAATGTTCTAATTCTGTCACAAACAGCATCTTGCTTTTCCACGCATATTTAGGCGAGGCAGAAACTACCTGATATTTTTTCTTCCACTCTTTTTTGAGCAGATACGTCAACAGCTCATCCATCCGCATATGCTTCACATCATACACGTCCAGTTCTGGAAGGCCCCCTGTGATATAATCAATCAAAATATCACTTCCGCCTACAATACAAAACTCATTCGATGCAAAGCGTTCTTTATAATTGTACATAATATAAGAAATTCTATGCATTGCTACCGTTGTCTTGCCGCTTCCTGCCACCCCCTGCACCAATACATTGTGAAAGGGGCTTTCTCTTATAATCTCATTCTGTTCTTTTTGTATTGTCGCTATAATATCTCCTAATACTGCATCCCTGTTTTTGCTCAGATATTTGACAAGAAGTTCATCATTGGCCGCTATGTCACTGTCATAAAAGCCCTGAAGCGTTCCACTTTCAATATCGAACGTTCGTTTTAGTTTCAAATCAATTTGATATTCGCGTCCAGTTCCATCACCTTTGCTGTCTGGTATGGTATATGTTCCTTTTCCAAGTTCATTTTCATAATAAACCGTTGATATCGGCGCACGCCAATCCACTACCTCCACTTCTGTCTTGTCCCTGAGTACACCATGTTTACCAATATAAATAGATTCTGATAATTTTTCATTGATATTGCGGTAATCAATCCTCCCAAAAAAAGGTTTCTCATATGCTGCCTGATTTTTGCTTAACTGATTAAAGCTGTGCTCTTCCAAGCTTTTTGATGTCATCATCTGATCATACAGCTCCACATTCCCACTCTGCACTTCATCAAACAGTACTTTTGTTTCCTTGTGACGTTCTTCGAGCTGCTTCTCATAAATTTCAATATTTGCAGCAATCCGCGCTCTGCATTCCTTTAAATGTGCCTCTTCAAACTTCCATTCCCTATTCTTTGATTGTTTGTTTTCTGACATATTCCTATACCATACCTTTCTTTACCTGTTCTGTTTCGTACCAGACAGGTTTGTACACGTACTTCCCATTCTTGGCATACAATGGGGTTGCGTGTTGTGCTTCCTATCAGTTTCCTTGAAGTTCAGCCATGCTCATTCATAAGTTGTCGGGTTGTATATTCAATTTTGCATGGCTGAACTGTTACCTGTAACCTCTATCTTACTATTTTTAAAAAATTTTACTAGACTTATATTTTTACTTGTGATATAGTGGTATATAGAGTTGTACCAAAACAACACTTTAGCCGACTAAAGTGTTGTTTTGTTTTATAGGAAATTGCGAATACAGAACTCTGATTGAGCACATTGGCGCTCATTTTTTTATAGAAGATCAAAAGACCACATAAAAAGGGGATACCTTAACTGGCTACCCCTTTGTTATTACATACTAATATAAATTTATAATGGTAGTGTATATCGTTTTGTGTCTTTGTCCTTCCACCTTATTCCATATACAGCTTCTTCTCTTCTCTCGGCCTGTCAAACCGCTGTTCTCCTACATTTACTAAAATATTACCATCCATACTTCCCCCCAACAAATCAATGATTTTGTTATCATTATACATAATATAACCTTTTATACCGGCTATTTGTTGCTGCCAGAGCACGCACAACATCTTCATCAATAGTATGAGAATCTTCATATTCCACTACCTTTTTCATACGCTCTCTTTTATCCAACGACGCATTATATACCAAATTAAGCAATTGAAACAGGTCCCTGTTATCTGCATTTTTAAACCGTAGCTTATTATTCACTACTTCTACGAGATGCATTGGATAATTGCCCACAAATGGCTTAATTTCACCTGGAATATTCAGTACCCCATGTAAATCTCTTGCTCCATCCCATGCTTTCTCACCATAATAGATTACTACCGTGACTACAGGCAGGAACTTATCTTCTTTTTGCATATGTGATAAGTATTCCTCCTCTGTCAGTCCTTTTGCATCTTTATACTTTTGTTTTAGACTTTTCCACTGCTTATCATAAGCATATGCGTCAAATTCCTGCTCTGTATCCACAAAATGATATGATTCATATTCACCATACGCAGACGGCGGCTGATCGTTACCAGTTGGATATCCTCATATCCCACAGCCTGCACTAACCGCTCTTTAAAATCCGCCAAATGCTGACCATGCATCATCTGCAAAG
>CAJUKA010000041.1 GCA_910586585.1 uncultured Lachnospiraceae bacterium | reverse complement strand
TGCCTCATTCCAGCTTATACCCCACATTCCTCACAGTAATAATCAGGCTGCCCGCTTCTTTCAGCTTTCTGCGGAGTGTTTTGATATGCATGTCAACGGTTCTGCTTTCCCCCATAAAATCCGTCCCCCATACAGTTTCCATGATTGTTTCCCTCGTCAGCACAATACCCAGATTGGAAAGAAATAGTCGGAGCAGCTCATATTCTTTGAATGTCAGTTCCACGTTTTCCTCATCCACAAGGCAGCGCCGTCTTTCCTGATCCAGATATATATTTTTATATTTTAAGACCATATCATCGCTCGTCGGTTTAATGCGCCGCATAATTGCTTTGATGCGTGACATAAGTTCCATCACGCCAAATGGTTTTGTAATATAGTCATCAGCCCCCAGATCAAGTCCCTTGACGGTATCTATTTCTGAATCTTTCGCTGTCACAAGTATGACAGGCAGTTCTTTTGTATCATTATCTGAGCGGAGCCTTTTCAGTACGGACAATCCATCCTCCCCCGGCAGCATGACATCGAGAAGCAATAAATCAGGCTTCATTTCCTTCATCCCCCTGTCAAAAGCTTCCGCGTCATCAAACGCACGTACATCATATCCGTTTCCCTTTATAGCATAACTTTCTATCTCCTGAATATTCTTATCATCTTCCAAAATATAGATTAATGACATAAACACTAACTTCCTTTTTCTAAAATTTCAATTCCATTTTCAAAGCCACCCCTGCATAGTTACATTATACTGATAATTTATGTTTCCTCAAGTTTTTTCAATGAATACTTTTCTGTATATCCTTCAAGCAGTTCCTGATACAACTCATTTCTCTCTTTAACATTCCGTGCATATTGATGTAATGCGTGCTGGTCTGTTTCAGATGCCATCTGCTCCTCCGCTATATTGGAGCAATGCTTCGCAATACGCTCCAAAGAAGTGACCATATCTGTAAGCGCCATGCCAAGTTCCACAGAACACTTCCCCTTTTCCAGTCTCTTGTTATGGTTCTTCCGAATATCCTTTTTTACCTGGCTGATCACATCGACAAGCGGATCAATACGAAACGCCATCTCTTTGTCCTCATGTATGAAACCGGAAACCGTATATTCCACGGTTTCGAGTGTTGCCTCATAGATTAGCCTTGCTTCGGCCGCCGCTTTCTTTGAAAATTTTTCTTTGCCCTTATACAGCTTCTTTTGTGCGAATGCGATGCCTTTTGTATAATCGGATATCCTTTCAAAATCCATAATGCACCTGCTAAATTTATTGATGGTTTTACTGTCCCGTTCAGAAAGCGGCTTTATGGAAAGTTTTGTCAGATAGGACGACAACTCATCTTCCCTGACATCTACCTCCTGCTCAATTTCCATAATTGTCTGCACTGCATCTTCATCATATTTTTCCTGTATGAATACACATAAATTCATTGCCTTTAAGATAAGCTGTGCCATATCACACACCGCATTTTTACATTGTGCGACTGCAAACGCAGGTTTTTCCAAAAATCTTTCATCCAACACTTTTCCTGACGTTTCCAGTATTTCGTCCTTTGACTGTGGAATGGTAAAATATGCGAGTTTTACCAGCAGCCTAGAAGCAGGAAGCAGCACGATTGTCGAGGCTATATTAAACAAACTATGTATCACTGCAATGACTGCGCCGTTTGCCGTATCCGACAAAAAAGCAAACTGTACAAAATGATTCATGGCATAAAATACTGCCATAAACACAAATGTACCTATCAGGTTAAAATAAAGATGTACCAAAGATGCCCTTTTTGCATTTCTGTTTGCCCCAACACCGGAAAGCAAAGCCGTGACACAGGTTCCAATATTCTGCCCCATGATCACCGGAAGCGCGGCTCCCACCGTTACGCTTCCAGTAGCACACATCGCCTGCAAGATACCGACAGAAGCAGAAGAACTCTGAATCACTGCAGTTAAAAGCGTTCCAACTATCATACCGAATAGAGGGTTTTCAAATGCCGTAAAAAGCGAGGTAAATTCCGGTACATCTGCAAGGGGCTTTACAGCGCCGCTCATGGTTTCCATTCCAAACATAAGCACTGCAAACCCAATCAGAATTGTTCCTACATCATTCTTTTTGGTATTTCTGATAAACATCACCAATATCACACCGATAAGTGCCAATATTGGGGAAAAAGACGAGGGTTTCAAAAGTTTTACAAAAAAATTCCCGCTTTCGATACCGGAAAGGCTTAGAACCCATGAGGTAACTGTCGTACCGATATTTGCCCCCATAATCACACCAACCGCCTGTGACAGCTTCATAATACCGGAATTGACAAACCCCACTACCATAACCGTTGTAGCGGAAGAAGACTGGATCACCGCTGTCACGCCTGCCCCAAGCAGGACAGCCTTCACAGGATTATTTGTCATACGCTCCAGTACCTGTTCTAGCCTGCCGCCTACCATCTTGGACAAGGCATCTCCCATCGTTTTCATTCCGTATAAAAATAATGCCAACCCGCCAATCATAGTTAACAATCCAAAGAAATCCATTTGACTATAATCCTCCCTAAAGAATTTTTTATAATAAATGGTATCTGATCGATGTAAAATCTAAAAGATTATTTATGTAAAATCTGTGTAAAATTTTATAGGTTTCTAACCATCTCAACCATTAAAATTTACTTTCTCACTCATACTATCCTGTTCATGCGCCTAAATTTTTGACGATTTTTGTTTCGAAAACGCGCTTGTAAAGAGCTACGGCGCGGTATAAGCAGAAGCGGCAAAAGCCTTGAAAATCAAGGATTCTGCCGCTTCCTATAAAGTAAAAAATTTACAAACCTTCTAATTCGGATGTACACTAATTTGCTCATTCAAAAGATCATAAAATTTAGAAATATGCAACCCATCAATTAAAGCGTGATGACACAACACGGAAACAGGAAGCAACATTTTATTATCCTGCATAAAATATTTTCCCCACGTAATTCTTGGATTACTGTCTGCTGGTACAGGAGTCGGATTGATAATCGCCGTATAGGAAAGCCAAGGCAGTGTTGAAATAAAAATTTTATCAAGTGCTTCTTCCCTGCTTTCATTAATTGAACGTCTTTTTTTCGCGTTTTCCTGTTCCTGCTTCGCATAGCTGATATAGTCTTCAAAAGAACAATTGCTGTTAAGGTCACAATAACAATATGTACCATCGTTTAATGCTACTGTATGCGAAGTACGGCAATATTCATATTCCACAATCTGATTATCAAGAATCCTTTGTCTAAATTCTGGAATTTGATTCGCAGCGCGGGAAACATCATAACAAATCGTTAAAAAGAACGGCAGTTTTTTGTCCTTAATAAACTTTAATAACTCTGTAATATCTATATTGACTGTTACCCCCACATATGGATAAGCTAAACTGTTAAAATAGTCAAAGTGACTTTTTCTCTGATACATTTCCATATCTATATATTTATAATACACTCCCATACACTCCTTCCCATACACATCTTTGCTAAAATCGTACTACTTTCTAATCAACTTTTATGAAATGTATGCTTGAAATCTCTTTGTTCATGTTATTTCGTGCAAAGAAGATTTCGCGTGTACATCAAATATTTTTCTATTAGCATACCGAAGTTTGTTCCAAATAGCAATAGATAAATAAGATATAAAAAAATCGAGCACCAACACTCGATTTTTTTATATCTTATTTATCTTCTAATTAACCTGTGGTAAAAATTCACAATCTCTTCTTTTTTCTCATTCAGACCTTCTCTTGTCTCTTCATTTATTTTAACCGACATTGCGAAATGATAGCCAAAATCTATCATTACCATTGCAAAAACCAAAGCAATCGTCTTTAGCCCCCATGCCTTAGGATATCTGTCCACAAAGCGAATCACTTTTTCAAACAAAAATGTGATAATTATGACTGCATACAGTCCCCATGCAAGTGTGCTTTCAAGACAAATCATGCCTTTATAATTGCAAAACTTATCGTTGTAATCCCACCAAAATGCACCAAAAAGTTTTATCATAAGTTTTGCAACCAAAAACTCAAAAAGGGTTGCAAGCAATGCACCAACAATATACAGCAATACAATATTATTGGCAAACGGATGCAAAATTATATATCCCAACGTTGCCCCAAAACCATATATCGGGCAGAAAGGACCTGCCATAAAGCCTCTGTTGGTAAGTTTTTTGTTGCAAAGTGATATGTAAATCGACTCTACCATCCATCCTATAATACTAAAGAGGAAAAAGCAAGCAACAAGATGGTATATGTCATATCCTGCCAGTTGATGCTCTCCCATCCATAAAGCTATTCTGTTCAATACCTTCACTCCTCATTCAAAACAATCATTGTGCTAAAACGCAAAAATCCTTGACAAAAACAGCCAAGGATTTTAATTCAATTAATAAAAATTAATTATATTTTCGCTTTCTAGCTGCTTCAGACTTCTTCTTACGTTTTACGCTTGGCTTCTCGTAATGTTCTCTTTTACGAATTTCCTGCTGAATTCCAGCTTTAGCGCAACTTCTCTTAAATCTACGTAAAGCGCTATCCAAAGTCTCGTTTTCTTTAACGATTACATTTGACATGCTATCACACCTAACCTCCCTCCAGCCCCTATTATTGTGTGCCAGACTGTTCGGGTATCCTCAATTGCACAATTAAAATTATACCATATATTAAACAAACGTCAATACCTTTTCATAATATTATTTAGATTTATTTAAGATCTCTGTCTCCTATCAGGCGACTTCCATTTTCTTTGAGCCATTGCCTCCTGCTGCGATAATCTGGAAGCACCTTTTCAACCTCACGCCAAAACTTAGCCGAATGATTCATTTCCTTTCTATGGCACAATTCATGCACCACTACATAATCCAAAACCTCTGGCGGTGCAAGCATCAACAGACAATTAAAATTCAAGTTCCCCTTACTGCTGCAGCTTCCCCAACGTGTTCTTTGCCTGCGGATTGTAATTTTTCCATAGGATACACCAACGATTGACGCAAAATAAGCAGCTCTCCTGGGAATTTCCACGCAGGCTTCCTCTGCAAGCTTATGCAGCTCTTCCTTTGTAACCACAGGATATTCTTGTCTTTCTTTTTGTCTCTCTCGCATTTTGGCGATGTGGCTGTTAATCCAATCGGACTTTTCCTCGACAAACCGTTTTATCTGGAGTGTTGGCATCGCATATGGTGCGCGAACTATCACGTTTGCATCTTTGGTAATTTCGATCGCAAGCGTTTTTCTGCTGCTGCGCCGAATCTCAATATTGGTATTATCATTCATTTCGTGTACCCTTTTTTGTATTTTGTTCATTGCCAATTTCTGGTATCACCAACCAGGTTCCTGGTAAAATGAAATTTCGATCAAATCCTATCTTATCTCTATTAATACGATACAAAAGGTCATAATATGCAGCATCTCCATATTGCCGATATGCAATCTTCGTAAGGCAGTCTCCTGGTTTTACTTTGTATTTGTGATCAAATACCGTCTCCTCTACTTCTTCTGGCATCAGATAATGCTGCTGTCCCATATCCATCGCTTTCCCATAGTATAACTCCTTCTCCACCGTTTTGTCTGCTGCTATTTTTTTCACCGCAGGTTTACCCCACTGCGGACGAAAATAATACGTACTTCCATCATCGCAGGACAATTCCCAATCCTCTTTAACAAGATAGCGATATTCTCCTGTCAGTTTTGATTTTTCATCATACTCAAAGCAGTATAAAATGATTTCATCTTCTGTCGTTTCCACTCTCAGAATACAATTTCCCTGATCGTCATACTGATAGACCCAATACCACCAAAATCCAGTTTCATTTGTGCCCCAATAATCCCTGTATTGCAGCTCCTCCATAATCTTGTCCCCATCATATTTGGACTGATATCCCAAAGAATAAAAGAGTTCCTCACTATAACCTAATGGATCGGAACCAACATTCCGGCTGTATTCCTGTTTTGAAAGAAGCCTGTTCTTTTCATCAAGCTGGTAGAAATTTACCCTATACATATACCGGTATGCTACATAAAATCCAGCGTTATAAGGCATACTTGTTGATTTATAATAAATTGTCCGACAGGTGTGCGCAGTGTCATCCCATTCATAAACATTCTCTTCACAATAACTTCTTTTGTTGCTGAGGATATTCGATTCATTATATCCCAATGCATAGAGAAGCCGTTTTTTCTCGTCAAAACTCGCATGTCTGCTTTGTGCAATTTCTTCCTCATCATATCCTTCAAACATCAGCAAATGTTGATAATACAGATGGTTATTGACAGAATTTCGTGTTCCCTCTTCTTTCTCTATAGCCTCTAATCGATCATCTTTCTCGTAGATTTCATGACTTGCAGAATTGCTGCTTTCTTTTGCCGCTGTAATTTTTACCTGACTGCATTCTGTGAAGTATACCATGTCCAACAGCAAAACTCCAATACAGCCCCAGATACGCCAACGCGCTGCCTTATTTACCATTCCCCTGCCCCCATTCTTTTGTTTTATATCCCATACCCTTATTATTATTGTAATCCCCCTCACTAGATCTGTCAAATTTATAACCAATATAAATGTTTGGTGGTATTTCTTTTCGACTTAATTAAAACATATAAAGCACACTGCCAAAAATACCGCTTATCAGCATTATCACAACAGGATTTACCTTCCATTTACGAACCATGAACAGCATCAATATCAGTAAAAACAGCGCTTTCCAGTCAAGCATAGCGAATTTGATATCCGATCTGTTTTCGCCATACAGCGCGAACTGTATCATAGTGAACGCCGCTGAAATAATCAATCCCAACGAAGCGGATTTTAGCCCGTTGAGCACTTCTGTCACATAATCAGATTTCTGGTGCGTCTGGAAAAACTGATAGAGAGACAGCGAAAAAAACCCCCCGCACAATACACAGCCAATAGTTGCTGACAAAAGACTTCTTCCTTTTGTATGATGGTCTTGGCTGGCTTTGCCGCATCAAACAGAAAGGAAGAAGTCTTTTTACAATATTTACAGTTGTTCTTTGGTTGCATCACCAGTAATTTATGCATTTGACAGCAGCGGTACAAAACCGGAAATCCGTTCACGCGCCACGTACAATATACTGTCCATTCGGGCGCTCATACTCCATTTCACCAGCGTCATAACCCCCTGCTCAATTTCAATACAGGTAATACAGCGCGGGTGCACACAACTGCCTGTATTATAATAAAAAGAAGGCTCATTTGGCATCACTGGGCGATGTGTATGCCCTGTAATCAGGATACGTTTGTTTTCATATGCCCATTCATTCAACCGCGTCTCACATTTGTTTTTCACACGGTAATTTTTCGCTGCGCTAGTTGGATCGAGTACGCCCAGATTTTCCAAGGGACTCCACAGATATCGGACGCAAAAACACGCCACTCGCCAAAATGTAGAATTAAATAAGCTCGCCTGGTGTCCATGTGTAAGGTACAGCGCACGCTGCGGCATGTTTGGAGGACTTAGTATGATGCCCTCATAGAAAGAATATGGAAGCTGCATCTTATTTTTCTTTTTTATCATATCATGATTGCCATAAATCAGATACAACCTGTTTTCGCGGTGCATCTGCATAAATATCTCAAAAACCTCATCATGCACCTCAATAATGTTTTTCATATTGCGATTTTCCCACAGTTCATCTCCATCACCAAGCTCAATATAAGTAAATCCTCTTCGGTAATAATGTTTCAGCGCTGCAGAAAATAAATGCTGATTTTTCAAAAAATTGTCGGAGGAAGTTCCAATTCCCCTGTGACAATCGCTCATCAGGACATAGCGTGATCGATATGTCAATGGAAGGACTGGGGCATCTCGAAAAGCATGCCCCAGCCGTGATGAAATACTCACAGACGTCCCTTCCTACAGCATCGTTTGCGGCAGCAGCGCTCTTTCCGATGACAACGTTTGTTGAAACGACGTATCCGCAGCAGACGCCGAAACGCTCCCGGAATAAAATAATACAGACATAAAACTCTGTCTTCTGTACATTGAAATGGCTTTGTAACCCACAGGTACATCTTGCAGAAAATTTTATTTTTCCACTGTGAAAAACGACGCCAGAAGCGCGTACACAGCTTATAACGTACCTTGCGTGCACGGTTAAAGTGAATTGTCACGCAGAAACCATTGACTGAAAACTCCTGTTCCGCGCATCCTGCCTTGCGCAGCCCACTGATAAAAGCAAACTGCATTCTTTTGTCTGGAAATCGTATGGTTGCCTTCATACACAAATCTGACGGCCACACAAAACTTCCTGCAAAGAATGCCGTAAGCCACCAATGATTTTGCGCAACCTTGACACAGTTATTGTTTTTTCCGCAAAGCACAAACGAACAGTGCAGCTGCTCTGTGTTTGATACGGCCTCAAACCGTGTCGTCTTGTACTCTTGTTCAGAAAGAATCCTGTTCGCATGGTAAATACCGATTTCGGCGCCGGCATTGATGCCATACTGGCCTTTCCAAAGTTCAATCAGCCAAGTTTTGCCGTCATAGTCAAAGTAGACTGGCAGCGCATCAAAAACCATCTGAAAACGGGGCGCCATATAGTCATAAATCCAGGCATACCCTGCCTCTCTCTGCCAAGCGTCCAGCGTACTCGAAAAAAATCCGCATTCGTCATGGAAACAATAGCCAAACGGCTTGACAAGTTCTTCTACCATGCAGCATTTCTGGCATTTGTCCATGCACTGAATCTTGCAGATAATTTTCTTTTTTCGAAAGTGAAAAAAAATACTGCAAAAAAGTGCAACAAGTAATAAAAAGATTAGGAAGAAATACATAAGTCATATTCCAATCTATAATTTTATTATAGTTTATGTTGGAATATGACTCTTTGTGTAAAAAAATTTAACGCTAAAAGCGGTTCTCAAAACTTTTGGAAACAGCTTGACAATGGTACGAAATCATACTATTATAAATAGTATGATTTCGTACTAAAGAGCATTTAAAAAATTATTAGAAATGAGGTAGTTTAATATGAAAGCTTATTGTTCAAAAGATATGAAACGCCTAAATTATCTGGTCAGCGAAATTGATGCCACTTATCATGAACTCGCTTTAAAACTTGGGATATCAGACAGTGTTATGACTATCCTTTATACAATCTGTGATAATGGCGAATCCTGTCCATTACAGGAGATATGTCATCGTTCTGGAGTCAGCAAACAAACAATCAATTCAGCAATCCGCAAGCTGGAAGCCGCAGGAATTGTATATCTGGAACAAGCCAGCGCCAAGAGCAAAACTGTCTGCTTAACTGAAGAAGGAAAGCTATTTGCCCAACAAACTGCGATTCGCATCATTACAGCAGAAAATGAAATTTTCGCCTCCTGGTCAAAGGAAGACGTTAATCAATATTTGGAGCTGACAGCACGATTTCTGACAGCCATCAAAGAGAAGACCAAAAATTTTTAGGAGGGTTTTTATGAGAATCATTACGATCAGCCGTGAATTTGGCAGTGGCGGCAGGGAACTTGGCAAATGCCTTGCTGAATTATTAGAATACGACTATTATGACAGAGAAATTATTACTGTAATCGCTGAGAGCAAAAAGCTGGATGAAAATTATGTTTCAAGAGTTTTGGATAATCATGGATGGAAAAATATTCCTCTATCTTTCAAGAACTCTTTTGTATCTACAGTTTCTTCTATGCAGACCAGTCTTTTGCTGGAACAGAAACGCGTGATTGAAGAAATTGCAGAAATCGACAAAAATTGCGTAATTGTTGGAAGAAATGCAGATGTCCTGCTGCAAAAATACCATCCGTTTAACATTTTTGTGTGTGCAGATATGCGTGTTAAAGTTGAGCGGTGCAGAAAATCCGCATCCAAAGAAGAAACGCTCTCCAATAAAGAACTGGAACGCAAAATTCGTAGCATTGACAAAAAACGTTCCCAAACTAGAGAACTTCTCACAGAAAGTAAATGGGGGGAAATACTCTGTTGGAACTGCTCCAATTATTTCCTATCACTTTGGCGCAGAAAATCACAGTGAATTAAAAGGATTGCGCAAAAAAAGCCTTCGCATAATCGGTATCTTTGCAGTGATTATGCTTGCCTGCTCCTATATTTTGGCTAAACCGTTGTCGATTGTGTTTGTTGGGTATGATCAGGAACTTCTTGATTTGACGAGTCACGCATTTTCAATTTTTGCGTTCTCCTTCCTCTTTTCGGGATATGCTATTTTTGGATCGTCCTTTTTTACAGCATTGAACAATGGGCTTATTTCAGCAACAATTTCCTTTGTGAGAACAATGTTATTTCAAGTTGTGGCAGTTCTTATTTTCCCACTATTCTTAGGAATAGACGGTATTTGGCTCTCTATTGTGGTGGCAGAACTGCTCGCTGTTGCTGTGACAATTCTTTTTTTGAAGGGAAACCAAAAGAAATATCACTATTAATCTAATTCGGGCAGGGGTGATTCATTCGCCCCTGCCCGTGTTTGACTCAATTATTTGATCTGTCCTTCCAACACTGTCTTTGTCTCTTCGATAGCCTTATCAATTCCTGCGGGATTCTTGCCGCCTGCTTGTGCCATGTTGGGACGTCCGCCGCCGCCTCCTCCTACAAGAGCAGCAATTCCTTTGATCAGATTACCGGCATGAGCGCCTTTTGCCATTGCTGCATCTGTAGCCATTGCTACAAGATTCACCTTTCCATCCATATTAGATGCCAGCACAACAACACCTTCGCCGAGTTTTTCTTTAAGCTGATCGCCCAAATCTCTCAAACCATTCATATCGATTCCGTCAACTTTTGCTGCCAAAAGCTTCACACCCTTGATTTCTGTTACCTGATTCATAACATCTCCAAGTGCTTCTTTGGCTGCCTTGCTCTTTAGTGCCTCGTTCTCACTCTGCAATGCCTTTATTTCAGACATCATATGTTCAATCTTTTCAACCAAAGCGAAAGGCGTTGTTTTTGCTGCCTTTGCTGCCGCTTCCAGCTCATGTTCCATATTCTTGTAATATGCGAGTACATTGTCACCTGTAAGCGCTTCAATACGGCGCACTCCTGCCGCAATACCACTCTCTGATACGATTTTAAATACAGAAATATCACCTGTCTGTTTCACATGTGTACCACCGCAGAATTCCTTCGAGAATTCTCCCATTGATACCACGCGCACTGTCTCACCATATTTTTCATCAAACAATGCCATTGCGCCTGTTTTCTTGGCCTCGTCCATCGTCATGATCTGTGTTTCTACTGCAATATTCTGAGCAATTTTCTCATTGACTAACTTCTCAACAGCCGCTAATTCTTCTGCTGTCATCGCCTCAAAGTGGCTAAAATCAAAACGAGTACGCTCACCATCCTGATAAGACCCCTTCTGCTGTACATGTGTACCAAGCACTTCGCGAAGTGCTTTCTGCAGTAAATGTGTTGCAGAATGATTCTTACAGATTTTTGTACGAAGAGATTCTTCTACATTTAATGAAACCACATCACCAACTTTTATCATGCCGTGTGTCATTTTGCCGACATGTCCTACTTTGCCTCCAAGCAGCTTAATGGTATCCTCAACAAGGAACGTGCCAGAATCTGTTGTAATAACGCCCTTATCCCCCTGCTGTCCGCCCATGGTAGCATAAAAAGGTGTTTCCTCCACTATAATAGTACCAATTTGTCCGTCTGAAAGCGCTTCTACCAGCTCACTGTCTGTTGTAAGCGCAGAAACCTTGGAAGAAGCAGAACATTTATCATAACCAACAAATTTCGTCGTAATGGCAGGATCAATCAGCTCATACACGGTTGCATCTGCACCCATATAATTCGTAACCTTGCGTGCTCCTCTTGCCTTGGTGCGCTGATCTTCCATCGCTTCCTGAAAACCTTTTTCATCAATCGAAAAACCTTTGTCTTCCAAGATTTCTTGTGTCAAGTCAATTGGAAATCCATAGGTATCATACAGCTTAAATGCATCTGCACCCGACAAAACTTTTTCTCCAGACTTCTGCATTGCCTCTTCCATCTCAGAAAGAATTGCCAATCCCTGATCAATCGTCTTGCTGAACTTTTCTTCTTCCTGTGTAAGAACTTTAAAAATAAAGTCCTTTTTTTCTTCTAATTCTGGATAGCCGTCTTTGCACTCTTCAATCACCGTCTTTGCAAAATCTGCCATAAAGGTGCCTTCTATACCAAGCATTCTTCCATGACGAGCCGCACGGCGGATAATACGTCTAAGCACATATCCGCGTCCTTCATTCGTAGGCATAATACCATCAGAAATCATAAAAGTAGCAGAACGAATATGATCTGTAATCAATCGAATTGAGATATCATTCTTTTCATTTTCCTGATATACAACGTTTGCTGCTTCACAGATTTTATCACGGATTGCTTTCATCGTATTAATATCAAATACGCTGTCAACATCCTGAACAACAACTGCAAGCCGCTCAAGTCCCATACCCGTATCTATATTTTTTTGTTCCAGTTCTTCATAGTTGCCTTTGCCGTCACCATTAAACTGTGTAAATACGTCATTCCATACTTCCATAAAACGGTCACAGTCGCACCCTACCTTACAGTCAGGTTTGCCGCAACCATATTTTATTCCTCTATCATAATAAATCTCTGAACAAGGACCACAAGGACCAGCGCCATGTTCCCAAAAATTATCGCATTCCCCTGTTTCAGGGTCACGATAAAAACGTGTTATTTTTTCAGCAGGAACGCCAATCTCATCAACCCATATACGATATGCTTCTTCATCCTCACTATAAATAGACGGATAAAGCCGCTCTGGGTCTAAACCTACCACCTTTGTCAAAAATTCCCAGCTCCAGGCAAGCGCTTCATGTTTAAAATAATCACCAAATGAAAAATTGCCGAGCATCTCAAAAAATGTAAGATGCCTTGCTGTCTTTCCTACATTCTCAATATCGCCTGTTCTGACACATTTCTGACATGTTGTAACTCTGCGCCTTGGCGGAATCTCCTGCCCTGTAAAATATGGCTTTAATGGTGCCATACCTGAATTGATAATCAATAGACTGTTATCATTATGAGGCACTAATGAAAAGCTCTTCATTGACAAATGTTCTTTGCTCTCGAAGAATTCAAGAAACATTCTTCTAAGCTCATTCACTCCATAGTTCTTCACGATTATTCCTCCAAATTTTAAAAATCAAATTTATCTGCAAAGTAAGCGTCAAGCTCTTCAATCTTGATACGCACCTGTTCCATTGAATCACGGAAGCGTACAGTCACTGCATTGTCCTGTTCTGAGTCAAAATCATATGTAACACAGAACGGTGTTCCAATCTCATCTTGACGACGATAGCGCTTCCCGATATTTCCTCTGTCGTCAAACTCGCAGTTATATTTCTTTGAAAGCTGTGCAAATACCTTCTCCGCACCCTCATTCAGCTTTTTGCTCAAAGGAAGCACACCAATTTTTACTGGTGCGATTGCCGGATGAAAATGAAGCACAGTACGCATATCGCCTTCTCCAAGGTCTTCTTCGTCATAAGCAGCACAAAGAAATGCAAGCACGACACGATCTGCCCCAAGTGATGGTTCAATAACATATGGTATGTATTTCTCTTTCTTTTCATCATCAAAATAAGACATATCCTGTCCTGATGTGTTTTGGTGCTGTGTCAAGTCATAATCTGTTCGGTCAGCAATTCCCCAAAGCTCGCCCCATCCAATAGAAGGAAACAAAAACTCAATATCTGTAGTTCCCTTAGAATAGAAGCAAAGCTCCTCTGGTGCATGATCACGAAGACGAATTTCTTCTTCCTTAATGCCAAGGCTCAAAAGCCAGTCCCTGCAAAATCCTCTCCAATACTGGAACCATTCCAAATCCGTTCCCGGCTCGCAGAAAAATTCCAGTTCCATCTGCTCAAATTCTCTTGTACGGAACGTAAAGTTTCCAGGAGTAATCTCATTTCTAAAGGATTTGCCAATCTGTCCAATTCCAAAAGGAATCTTCTTTCTTGAGGTTCTCTGTACGTTCTTGAAATTCACAAAAATACCCTGTGCTGTCTCCGGTCTTAAATACACTGTATTTTTCGCATCTTCTGTCACACCCTGAAAAGTCTTGAACATCAGGTTAAATTGACGAATATCTGTGAAATTATGCTTGCCGCAAGTTGGACATGCAATTTTATGTTCTTCTATAAAATTCTTCATTTCCTCCTGAGAAAATGCATCGATCGGCTTCTCAAGAACAATATTGTTTTCTTCTGCATAGTCCTCTATCAGCTTGTCTGCACGAAAACGTTCATGGCACTCTCTACAGTCCATAAGCGGATCAGAAAACCCTCCTAGATGCCCAGATGCTACCCATGTCTGGGGATTCATCAGAATTGCGCAATCCACACCGACATTGTATGGATTTTCCATAACAAATTTCTGCCACCATGCCTTTTTTACATTGTTTTTTAATTCAACACCAAGATTTCCGTAATCCCATGTATTGGCAAGTCCACCATAAATTTCTGAGCCAGGGTATACAAATCCTCTGCTTTTTGATAATGCTGTAATTTTGTCCAATGTCTTTTCCATGTTATATTCTCCTATCTATTTTCCTATTTCATTTGAATACAATGATTCCATAACCTTCTGCCAACGACACATCTGCACTCTTTTTTCCAACCACAGTCACACCGTCTCCAACATACAAGATTTCATCAAAACAGTTTACACGTATTGGTTGCACTTCTTGCCCTTCCTCTGGTTTTTCCAGTTCCAAAATTACAATATGGTTGCTTCCCATTCCTAAAAGTTCCGGTTTGGAAACCGTTGCATTTTCAGAATTATCTGAGGCAGCATTCAGCGTCACATCGAGATCAAATCCTGCCTGATTGGCACCTTGTATCGTTCCTGCAAAAAAATGCTCATTGTTAAACCCTGCATAAGAATTAAAATTGTCAAATTCTATCTGCACATTGGTAAAACCATTCTCTACCTTACAGCTTTTGAGTGTTATATTTGCTTCTGCATCTTCTAACTTGTATTCTTCTATACTCGTCTCAATCATTGACTTTAACCCATTCATATCATAATCGCTTTCCTGAAAATCTTCCACGATTTTGCTTGAGATGCTTCCGTCTTTTTTCAGAGAAATAGAAGATACTGCTGCATCATCGTCCATCTCCTCATCTGTTCTTTCACCACATGCAGCAAGTCCCAGCATACATATACACATTATCAAAAATACTGTTTTCCCTGCCCTCATAATTTTTCTCATTTCCATACCCCCTGCCTGCTTTGGCAGACATTATTTCTATCATTATAAAAACTTTTCAAGCTTCTAAAAGTTCTGCGTTTTATTATAAACAACTTATTCAAGATTTTCAAGTATTTCAATACTTTTAAAATTCTTGTCCAATACACTTTTACATATTTTTTGGCTAAAAACCCCTAATTGCCGCAGCACATCTGGCTTTACACCAAAAGAAAAAAGCTTTTCAACAGGTGTATTCATTATGTAATCAATTGTGTAGGCGGTAGACTGCATAAGCGTGCCTCCATCCCCTGTTCCTGGAAATTCTCCATTTAACATAATTGCCTTCAATTCAAATACATACCTTACAAGCCGATGGTCAAAACTTGGAGATGTCAGTGCCCGCAGCGACTGATACAAAAGCTTTAGCATCGCGGTTTCATCATTATTTTCTCTGGCATAATAATCGCAGAATTCAAGAAAGTACATTCCATAATAGGCTCCTACAAAATCCTGCCGAAGTTCCTCAAAATAATTGGTTATCTCCGCATCAGACAAATTGTAGGAATTTCTGCCTGTATATAATGTAAACTGGCCAAAAGAAAACGGATTTGTCGGTGCCATCAGCCGATTGCCAGGCTTCCTTGCTCCCCTGGCAAAAGCTGATATTTTTCCCCGTTCTTTCGTAAGAAGCACAACTCTCCTGTCATATTCCCCAATCGGTTCTGCTTTTATAATAATCCCTGTTAGTATTAGAAAATTCTGTATACCTGCATTCATGTATCTCTCCTGCCTTACTTTCGGTTTTTTCCATATCAGGATGCCCCTTGTAAGCCAGATAGTCGTATACCTGTCCTGTCTGCATAAACCGGCTCCATCCATCCTCGTACATTTAATGTCCCTGCCCTTTCTGTATCGCATTTTCTTTCACCGTCGCTGCAAGCAACGATTTTTGAAACTTGCCTACACAAGTAGGGTGTGCTTATGAAACAATTTTATTCATTTTCTTTGGGGTCATAGCCAAAATTCTTTATCATAAAATCACTGTCGCGCCAGTCTTTCTTTACCTTTACCCAAAGCTGAAGATTTGCTTGTTTCTCCAACATTTCTTCGATTTCAGGACGCGCTAATGAGCCTACTTTTTTGAGCATCGCACCGCCTTTTCCAATAATAATACCTTTGTGCGAATCCCGTTCACAGATAATTGTTGCATTGATATCAACAATCTTTTTTCGGTATTTCATTGATTCAATCGTGACTGCCACACCATGGGGAATCTCTTCATTGATGCAGCGCAGCACTTTTTCTCTGATAAGTTCTGCTACAATCTGCCGCACTGGCTGGTCTGTAATAGTATCTTCATCATAAAATGCAGGTCCATATGGCAGATATTTCATAATTTGCTCTATCAAAACATCGGTGTTGTCAGCCTTGAGTGCGGAAACTGGCACCACTTCAGCAAAATCAATCTGTTTTCTGTAAGCATCAATATATTGCAGCAGTTCTTCTTTTTTAACAGTGTCTATCTTATTCATCACCAAAATAATGGGGGCTTTCACTTTTTTGAGCTGCTCTATAATATGCTGTTCTCCTGTTCCAATGTAATCCGTTGGCTCTACAAGCCACAGAATCACATCCACTTCTCTTAAACTATGCTCTGCCACATTCACCATATAATCCCCAAGTTTGTTTTTTGCTTTGTGAATCCCAGGCGTATCCACAAATACAATTTGTCCTTCCTCCGAATTATATACTGTTTGTATCCTGTTTCTTGTTGTCTGCGGTTTTTTCGAAGTTATCGCAATCTTTTGTCCTATCAGGCAGTTCATCAACGTGGATTTCCCTACATTTGGCCTGCCTATGAGTGCCGCAAATCCTGATTTGTGTGTTTCGCTCATGTAACTTTTGTCCTCTCTTTTATCAATCGAGTAGGAAAAATTTTCCTACTCGCCGTGCGCACAATTTAACGCATAATTATTTTAACAAGTAAAAAATTAGTGGAAAAGATTCTCAACTTTCATAAATAATTCTTTGTTCTCCTCAATTGATTCGCTGTTTCCTACTACACATACAGCCTGTTGGCCAATCAACGTATCTAAATAACTTGCAAGCGCCCTGATATCATCCTGTGTACACATCAATACCTCATTTCGTTCTTTTTGTACTTCCTCATAATCAAGGTTTGTCAGATATGCACCGCAGGAACGACTGCCTTTTGCTGATGGTGTTAAAGGCATATCCAAATCACTGACTGCACCGATAATATATTTGGTGATTGTACGTTCATCCGCATGGAAATTTCTAATATAATCACTTGTATGCTCAAAAATATCAATCGTTTTTTTGAGATTTGGATCCCGGTATGACACAAGATAGCTGTCTCCTGTTTTGCCAAAATTGCACATACAGCCATATGCGCCGCCCTTCACACGCACATTCACCCACAAATAATCATATCCAAGAATTACTTTCAATACTCTGAGCGCACCTGTATATCTATCATTCGTACCTGTCATATAATTTCCTGCCCTGCACACATATTGAATCTGTGCGGAAGTAGAAAATCCTTCGTTTTTCTTTGTCGTCGAAAGCCCAAAGCGTTCCTTCTTGACAGGTTCTGTAAAAAGTTTCGATTTCATCGCAGGCACAAGATCTACAAGTTTGTCAAATCCGTCTTGGGAAGCGGTTATATCTACCATCAAATTTTCCGGTCGGAAAATCGTTTTTGTCAGCTCTGTAAGCTTTTGAAGCAGTTTTTCTTTGTTTGTGTCAAAATCGGCAGTGAGTTCTTCCAGCATTCTATAGCAGGGCAGACCACTTACAAGTTCTGATACCGCAGCCGTCTCGCTAAAATAAGACATTGCCCTGACTGCCGCAAAAGAATGGCCTGCAGCCATCATATCCCCCTGCATCCGTGACTTTAGCTCCTCAAGAATCTCAAGAATCCTGCTCTCGTCCGCCAGACTAGAAGCAGTCATAATCTCTGTCATAAGCTCAAATGCTGCCGGAAGCTCATCATACATTGCTTTTGTTTTTACCTCAAAAGTCATCTTGTATTCATCGAGCTTTTTGGCATTGACATAAGTGTTTACAGAACTTACAATACCGCCTGTATGAATATTCATTTCATTAAATAATTCTCCAAAGCTGTATTTTTCGGTATCCACAAAGCCTAATACATTCTTTAGGATTCCAATATATGCAAACAGGTCTGCTGGTATATTGGCAGCGTCGAATATCAGTTTGATATAGCCAATCCCATTTGTAGGGATATCGTGAAACAGAACTTTTGTATCATTGATACTTCGAACCTCATTCACGAATCCTTCTGCGACCTTTTTCATATCCTTTCTTGTGAGCATTGGTATCTTTGCAATATCTTCTGGAGAATCCTCTGCCTCCTGAAAATCATGCAATGCCTTGGTATCTGCAATAAGCTGCCTGATTTCATCCTCACTAAGACTTGCTTTATAGGCCGCGAGCTTTTCTGTAAGCTCTCTGTCATTTTGGGCTGTCAATCCTTCTTTGGGTGCCACCACAACAATTGATTTATGCTGGTTTTGAATCAAATAATTCTCAATCAGCTTTTCGAAATAATCTGTGTTGATTTTCTCCTTTAAATCTCTAAAGATATCTATTGCTTCAATCATATCAAACGGCATATTATCATTGTATAGCCAAGAATCAAACATCTGCAAACCATACATCAGACCCTTCGGATAAGAACCAAAATCAGCCTCTCTGTATCGGAATTCATAATAATTTAAGCCTGCAAGCAATGACTTTTTGTCAATACCTTCTTTGGCTATCCGCGCAAGCTCACTCTCTATGGTCTCAATAAATTCTTCCTTCTGTGAAACATTTGCGTTTTTGGCAACCACAGAAAAATAGGGCTGATAAATTCCATTATCATAGACTGTGTATACTTCTGTTCCGATATTTTTACGTATCAGCGCAAGTTTTAAAGGCGCCGCGGACGCAGAGCAAATTGCATATTCCAAGATCTGCATTGCAAAATAAAGCTCTTTATCAAGGCTTGTCCCTACAACTGTATTGTATGATAGATACGTATTGTTTTCTAATGATTCTCCTTCCATAATCGGATATTCTTTGTATATTTCAACAGGCTTTTCAAACGCCTTCTGCTGTTTTAATGCAGAGTCAACCTCTATTTTGTCAAATTTGCTCAAATATTTTTCGTCCATCCATTCCAGCTTTTCCACCATATCCATATTTCCATACAAATATAGATAACTATTGGACGGATGATAATACTTTCCGTGAAATGCCAAAAACTGTTCATAGGTTAAATCCGGAATCACCTGCGGATCTCCCCCCGATTCCACACCATACGCCGTATCAGGAAACAGAGAATTGACCACCTCTCTGTAGTGAACCTCATCAGGTGATGAAAAAGCGCCCTTCATTTCATTATAGACGACTCCGTTGAGCGTGATTGGGCTGTTCTCATCCTCTATCTCATAATGCCAGCCTTCCTGCTGGAAAATTTTCTTTTCTTTATAGATATTGGGATAAAAAACGGCATCAAGATACACATGCATCAAATTCTGAAAATCCTTGTCATTGCAGCTCGCTACAGGATAAACGGTCTTGTCGCTGTAAGTCATAGCATTGAGGAAGGTGTTGAGTGAGCCTTTGACAAGCTCCACAAAAGGGTCCTTTACCGGAAAATCCTCAGAGCCGCAAAGCACTGTATGTTCTATAATATGTGGTACACCTGTGGAATCTGTAGGCGGTGTACGAAATCCAATATAAAACACTTTGTTTTCATCATTATTTTCAAGAAGCGCAATTCTTGCTCCCGTCTTTTTATGCTTCAAAAGCCAGCTCATTGAACCAATATCATTTATCTGCCTTTTTTGAATGACCTCGTATGCACTTAAATCCTCAATTTTTTTCATGAATATTACCTTCCTTTTATCCTATTCTTTTTTGCGTACACTCGAAGTTTCTTTGTGCCTTATTTTGTGAGATAATCTTTTGCCAAAGATTCCGAGCATACATTTTTAGATACTGACTACCATAAGGGCAAGCTTTGAGATAGAGATATCCTCTATCATCACACTGCCTTCTTTGACGCTGTTGCTGTATGCACTGCAAAAATTTTTTAATGGAACTGCTTTGTGAATCCACTTGTTCTTGATCGTTTTTCCAAACCCTTTCTTTTGTGTCTGGTAACAAATCCGTACTGTCATTTTTACCTGTTCAAAAATCCGATAAGAAAACGCTTCTGGAGATAGTTCCAAAAGATGATCTGTCATTTTCACGTTCAAATCTGTATCCTTTTTTATATAAGCACTGATAATTGCCTTCCATTTAAAAGGAACATCTTCCTTATCCATCATTTCAGTATAGGTTAACTCCCTGCCAAAATATACACAGCTTGTATCCTGAATTACATATTTAAAATCATCATTATTTTGCGTATTCATTCCTGTCTCCGTCTATCATGCATCACTGCTCTTCTTTTTGGATAAAGTCAATATGATCTGCCGAAAAATTCACCGCTTTCCATACCTCATCCTCCGAAATTCCCAGTTCATCAGCCACTTCCCTTGCTGTAACTTTTCTAAGGTAGCTGTCATACAATTCTTTTGCCTTATCATTGACTTCGTTCACCTTTCCAAGCACATTATCATCAATTTCACGGCTGTCCGAATCTGCATGAATGTATTCCTCCATAGCATTCATAATCATCTTCGCTATAAAACCTTCAACCTCTTCAATGCTTTCTACACATGCAAGCATTGTAACAGCCGCAGCTACAGCAACATTACCCTCTCCGATTAAATCCTCCACAAGCGCTCCCTGTCCCGCATAGAGCTTTGAAAGCTCCACCACCTGCGGAAGGTAAATTTCTACAAGCTTTGCCTGTGCATCACGATCCTCTGCCAACGCTGACATTATAACTGCACGTTTTTCACCGTCAGACACAACAGGAAGTTCTCTCAAATCAGCCAGGTACATCTCAAGAAAATTAACATCCTCCGTTGACAGGTTCTCTTCCTCGTCACCAGGTTCATCAATCCCTATATGATTTTTGCGAAAATAATCATGAATGAGTACAAGCTGCTCCTCCTTTAAATTCCATTCGCCAAATGTCTCACGCACCTGCTCACTCGTAAGCATATTCCCCTGAAGCCTTGCACTATCTTTGAGCTGTTCAAGAATCTGTGCAAAATTTGTCTGGTTGAACTCCATCTTCCAAAACCTCCTGCAATCCTATTTGACATGCGTATGTGTGAAAAGATGATCCTGGCAATACTCATAATTTCCATTGCACTTTGAACAGAACCGAAACTCTGTATCCGGATTATCTTCACTGTTTTTGCCACAGACAGCACATTTATGCTTTGCCACACTCATTGGCTTGGCCCGCTTTACTTCCCGATTATAATCATGACGCCGTTTTACCTGCCTTGGCGACATCCGCATACGCAGATTGCTCCGAGTCATCAAGAAAAATATCACAACATTTAAAAGCGACGCCCCGATTACGATTTTTCCAATGATTCCATTTTGCAAAAACTGCACCAGCAAAAGTATGACATATGCAATTCCCATCCATTTCACTTTGATTGGAATGATAAACATCAGCAATACCTGCACTTCGGGAAATGTAGCCGCAAACCCAAGGAAAATAGACATATTTACAAAATATGTGCTAAAATTGCGCGCCACATAAATAAAATATTGTGTTGTCCCATAAAAATCCATTGTCTGGCTCAGGCCAAAGAGTGGAACATAACTGATTCCCATAATCAAAAAGCTTCCAAGTATGGTAAAAATCATGCCCATAAATAAATATACATTGTAATAAAAAGTTCCCCATGTCCTTTCCAGATTGGTGCCAATGGAATAATAAAAGAACAGCATTATAATTGTCAACAGGTCCGGATTTGAGGACGGCGGAATGATAATCCACGTGACAAGCCGCCAAATTTGGCCATGTAATATCAAATATGGATTCAGCGTAAAGAAATCCATGATTACAGGATTTATCAATTGAATTACATACCCCAGCACGTATCCCAATATCAGATACAGAGAAAGATTTGATATGGCATATTTCCCAAATTTCCTCTCCATTTTGTTCAAAAAATTCATATTATGCATTCCTGCCTTTCACATTGTTTTTGCAATCGCCCTTCAAGTATATCATTCACTACAAAAAATGTAAACCAATCTAAATTTAACCAGATAAAAAATTATATATTTTTAATAATTATTTGTTCCTTGTCTATTGTGGTTTTTTAGTATTATTCCATCTATTCTCCTCATACATTTATAACAGTTCACGAATTGGTATATTTTTCACAAGTTTTCTTAGCAAAAACAGCCAAAAATGTTTAAAGTTTTCATGAACTTTTAATCATCTGTTTTATTGCCTTTTTGAGGGTGCTGTCGTATAATAGCACATATGTGTTAATTGAATCGAATTATGTGACCCTACTAAAATAGGCTTGTATTCTATACGTTTTTTGTATAAACGGCCTATACTGTCGCAATTTGCTATCAAGAAAAAAATGCGCTTATGCGCTTGATTTTATATAAGTTTTTTAATAGATTGATGTTAGTAATAGAAAGGCATGGTTAGTTACATGAACGCAAAAAATAAAACGAAAAGTTTCTATACGCTTGGAATTGACATTGGTTCAACGACAGTTAAAGTTGCCATATTAGATTCCAAGCACAAGCTGCTCTTCTCGGATTATCAGAGACATTATGCCAATATCCGTGAGACACTATCTTCCCTATTACAAGATGCTTATGCAAAACTTGGGAATCTGACGCTTCATCCTATGATAACAGGTTCCGGTGGTCTTACGCTTGCCAATCATTTAGAAGTCCCCTTTGTACAGGAAGTGATTGCAGTTTCTACTTCTCTTCAAGAACTCGCTCCCAAAACAGATGTTGCGATTGAACTTGGCGGTGAAGATGCAAAAATTATCTATTTTGAAGGCGGAAATGTAGAACAGCGCATGAATGGTATCTGTGCAGGCGGTACAGGTTCTTTTATTGATCAGATGGCATCGCTGATTCAGACAGATGCTTCCGGCTTAAATGAATATGCAAAAGATTATAAGTCCTTATATACCATCGCTGCCCGCTGTGGTGTATTTGCAAAAACTGACATTCAGCCCTTAATCAATGAGGGCGCCACCAAAGAAGATCTCTCCGCTTCCATTTTTCAAGCAGTTGTCAATCAGACAATCAGCGGCCTTGCCTGTGGCAAACCAATACGCGGACACGTGGCATTTTTGGGCGGCCCGCTTCACTTTCTTTCAGAGCTTAAGGCGGCTTTTATCCGTACCCTAAAACTAGATGAAGAACATATTATCGACACTGCAAACTCGCATCTTTTTGCTGCGATTGGTTCTGCACTCAATGCAAAAGAAGAAGTTTCTTTCTCAATGGCTGAAATGGTTGACAAACTTTCTTCTGATATCAAAATGGAGTTTGAAGTTGCTCGAATGGACCCTTTGTTTTCTGATGAGAAGGAATATCAGAATTTCCAGTCAAGACATGATTCCCATCATGTCAAAAATGCCAAACTTGCAGATTATCATGGGAAATGCTTCTTGGGCATTGATGCGGGCTCTACGACAACCAAAATTGCCGTTGTCGCTGAGGACGGCACACTGCTCTATTCGTTCTACAGCAACAATAATGGGAGTCCTTTAAATACTGCGATTGCATCTATTCAGGAAATTTATCGTCTGCTTCCTGCAGATGCCGTAATTGTCCATTCTTGTTCTACCGGCTATGGTGAAGCATTGTTCAAGGCTGCCTTTATGCTGGACGAAGGTGAAGTTGAAACAGTTGCGCATTATTATGCTGCTGCATTTTTCAATCCTGATGTTGATTGTATTATTGACATTGGCGGTCAGGATATGAAATGTATTAAAATCAAAAATCAGACCGTTGATTCCGTTCAGCTCAATGAAGCATGTTCGTCAGGCTGTGGTTCTTTTATCGAAACATTTGCAAAATCTTTAAATTATAGTGTGCAGGATTTTGCGCAAGCAGCACTTTTTGCCAAACATCCAATTGACCTTGGCACGCGCTGTACCGTATTTATGAATTCAAAAGTGAAGCAGGCACAAAAAGAAGGTGCGGAAGTATCTGATATTTCTGCAGGTCTTGCCTACTCTGTCATCAAAAATGCGCTGTTTAAGGTTATAAAGGTTTCTGATGCAAGTGAGCTTGGCAAAAATATTGTCGTGCAAGGTGGTACTTTCTATAACGATGCGGTGCTGCGCAGCTTCGAAAAAATTGCTGGATGCGAAGTGATTCGTCCCGATATAGCTGGTATTATGGGAGCGTTCGGCGCTGCTCTAATTGCAAGAGAACGCTATCAGGCTGCTCCAGATGCTGCTACCACAATGCTTACGATTGACCAGATTAACGAACTTGCTTTCACAACATCTTTAGTAAAATGCAAGGGCTGTACAAATTCTTGTCGTCTGACTGTCAATAAATTTTCTGACGGCAGAAGCTACATATCAGGCAACCGCTGTGAACGCGGTCTTGGAAAAGAGAAGACAGACAGCAACATTCCAAATTTATTTGCATATAAGCTGAAAAGAATATTTTCTTATGAGCCGCTTTCTGATACAGATGCAATCCGCGGACGTGTGGGGATTCCAAGAGTTTTGAATATGTACGAAAACTATCCATTTTGGTTTACATTCTTTACCAAACTGAATTACCAAGTGGTTTTGTCGCCTCTTTCAAATAGAAAGATATACGAAATGGGTATCGAATCCATTCCAAGTGAGTCTGAATGTTACCCAGCCAAACTTGCGCACGGGCATGTTGAATGGCTTATTAAGCAGAATGTTGACTTTATCTTCTACCCTGCTTTGTTCTACGAGAGAAATGAATTTGACGACGCCAACAATCATTATAATTGCCCTATTGTTACATCATACTCTGAAAATATCAAAAATAATGTAGAAGCTATCGGCCGCGGGGAAGTCCTTTTTAAAAACCCGTTTATGTCTTTCAAGGAACCTTCTTTGATTCTGCAATCACTTGAAAAAGAGTTTCCTGATATTCCTGCTGCCGAACTAAAAGAAGCTGTTGATGCTGCATGGGCAGAACTTGACAATGTACGCAAAGACATGTGCCAAAAAGGCGAGGAAGTGATTTCTTTTCTTGAAAAAAATCACGCGCGCGGCATTGTACTTGCCGGCCGTCCTTACCATATTGATCCAGAAATCAATCATGGTATTCCAGAACTGATTAATTCCTATGGTATTGCGGTTCTCACAGAAGATTCTGTATCGCACCTTGCAAAACCAGAACGGCCATTGATTGTATCTGACCAGTGGATGTATCACTCAAGGCTTTATGCTGCTGCAAGCTTTGTCAAAACACGCGACGACTTGGACTTGATTCAGCTCAACTCCTTTGGCTGTGGATTAGATGCAGTTACTACGGACCAGGTAAATGATATTTTGACAGGCTCCGGCAAAATATATACTTGTCTGAAAATAGACGAGGTAAACAACTTAGGGGCGGCAAGAATCCGTATCCGTTCCCTGCTCTCTGCTATTCGTGTGCGTGAACAACGCCATCAGGAGCGAACTGTTTGCTCTAGCAGCATCAACAGAGTTGTTTTCACAAAAGAAATGCGCAAAAACTATACTATTTTGTGTCCTCAGATGTCACCTATACATTTTGACCTTTTGGAACCAACCTTTCGAAGATGTGGATACAATCTGGTAGTATTGAACAATGACAACAAAGGCAGCATTGATATGGGGCTTAAATATGTCAATAATGATGCTTGCTATCCTTCCCTTTTAGTTGTGGGACAGATTATGGAAGCAGTCCTTTCCGGCAAGTTTGCTACAGACCGCCTTGCTGTTGTGATGTCTCAGACTGGCGGCGGCTGCCGTGCTACAAATTATATTGGCTTTATCCGCCGTGCATTAGAAAAAGCAGGTTATGCACATATTCCGGTAATATCTATCAACTTATCAAAGCTTGAAAGCAATCCAGGATTTAAGCTTACACCAATGCTTTTGCTGCGTGCTGTATATGCGATAAACTTTGGTGATATCTTTATGCGCTGCATCTATCGAATGCGACCTTATGAGGCGGTTCCAGGCTCCGTAAATGAGATTCACCAAAAATGGATCAAGAAATGCTGTGATTTCCTTGGGCGCAAATACATGCCATTTTCTACTTATAAAAAAATGTGTCGTGAAATGATTGCTGAATTTGATGCGGTTCCTGTACTTGATGTGAAAAAACCACGTGTTGGAATTGTTGGCGAAATTCTAGTAAAATTTTCTCCAGCAGCAAACAACCGGCTTGTTGAACTACTTGAGCACGAAGGTGCAGAAGCCGTTGTCCCAGATTTGATGGATTTTATGTTCTACTGCTTCTATAATCAGTTATACAAGGCAGAAAATCTCGGTACCAGCAAGAAAGCGGCCAAACTTTGCAAACTTGGAATCAAAGCAATTCAGATGTTAAGAAAACCAATGAGTGAAGCATTTGCCGCAAGCAAACACTTTATTGCACCTGCTGATATCTATGAAACTGCCAAACATGCAGAAGAAATCGTATCAATCGGAAACCAGACAGGAGAAGGATGGTTCCTTACCGGAGAAATGCTTGAACTGCTCCATACAGACACTCCCAATATTGTTTGTACGCAGCCATTTGGCTGTCTACCCAATCATGTTGTTGGAAAGGGTGTCATTAAAGAGCTTCGAAAACGTCATCCAGAAGCCAATATTGTTGCAATCGACTATGATCCAGGTGCTTCCGAAGTCAATCAGCTAAACCGTATCAAACTGATGCTTTCAACAGCGCAAAAGAACCTCAACAAGGACTTGGAAGAAGCTGTTATCAAAGAATCTATTATAGAAGAAACTATTATAGAGGAAGCTGCTATAAAAGAAACTATTATGGAAGAAACCCTTATAGAAGAAACTGTTATAGAAGAATCTGTTATAGAAGAATCTGTTCTGGAAAATGTGACTACTGAATCATCAGAAACAGAAAAGCCAAACGAAATACAGCAGGCTGAAAATACCACAGCCAATGTTTCTTCTGGCAGAAAAAAGCATTCACGCAAGAAGTCTTCCAATCATAATACAAAAAATAAATCAGCATAACCGAAAAAGCGTTGCCATCCAGCAACGCTTTTTCAGTCAAGAAAGAATATCATTCTCCACCTGATTCATTATTTAATTGTAATATTTCCTTTTGCATTTGTATATTCATCACCAATAACGCCATTTAATGAATTTACATAAGAAATCAAACCTTCTGCATCTACTACACCTGTGTCAAGAACCTGTGACGCCTTTGTAAATACAAAATAGGTATCTCCACCATCTGCCATAAAATTGTTTACTGCGATGTTGTAAGTTGCATTTGCATCAAACTTTTTGCCGCCAACAGTATCAATTGTAACACGGCTTCCTGCATTAGCAGGCGCATAGTAGGTTGAATCTGGATACTGTTCACCCTGTGCATAGGGAACAGATGTATCAACACTAAATACAATACCAGATACTTGCGGGAATCCGCCAAGCGCTGCTGGACATGCAGAGCAAGATGCCTCTAATGCCTCAAGAAGCTCTGCACCTGTAACCGATACAATTGAGATTGTATTTCCAAATGGGAATACTGTATACAGTGTGTTCATCGAAATTTCACCTGGCTCAATGGATGCACGTATACCGCCGCCATTCTGAATTGCGCCATCAATCGTCAGATCCATATTGTTTTCTTTTACATAAGTTTCTGCGATATATTTATATGCATCTGCTGCAAAGTCACCAAGATTGGTTTCCATAGTGCGAACACCCGGATCTTTTTCGCCATTCAATGTATTGGTTGTTGTAGCAAAAGTTCCTGCATATGCCTCGTCAACTACATCTGCAAACGTCTTTACAAATGCATCCATCTCAGGACATCCGCCAATATTATAGAAATCATCTACAAGTTTTGCCTTTGTTGTTTCGCCATCATAGACTACAACACCAATCTTCTCCAAATAACTGCCTGTGCTGACAATCTTTGTTCCATTGATATCAAATCCACCATCAATTCTTGTATGGCTGTGTCCATCTACAAAAAGGTCAATACCAGTTACATTTGCTGCGACATCTGCAGAACGTCTGCCTGCGCTTTCCTCATCAACACCAAGATGACCTAAGCAGATAATATAATCGCAATCCTGTGCTTTCAGTTCATCTACCTGTGCCTGTGCACATGCAATCAATTCTCCATCATCAAGGAAATTAACATCTTTTACATTCTTTGGATTTGCTTTTGTCTGTGCTTCTGGAGTATCAAGCCCAAATACACCAACTTTCATATTGCTGTATTCAAATACTTTGTTGTCTCCAAAGTAAGGCTCGCCCGTTTCTTTATTGATAATGTTCGCATCAAGAATCGGGAATTCAGCGGCTGCTGCCATTTCCTGCAAAGCATCAAAACCAAAATCAAACTCATGATTTCCAAGGGAAACTGCATCATATCCTGCTTCATTCATGAAATAAACAGAATCAAGGCCCTTGTAATAATTTACAAGATTTGTGCCTTGGCTAAAATCACCCGCATCCAAAAGCAGCACATGCGCGCCTTGTGACTGATAATAACCCTTCAGCGCTTTCACAGAAGACATTCCAAGGCTTTCGTCATTTTTTTCATAACGGCCATGAACATCATTTGTGTGGATAACTACGAGCTTTCCCTTTAGGTCTTCCTTTGCCTCTGCTGTATTTGCAGGAGCAGATACAACGCCTGCCACCATGGCAAGTGACATTACGCCTGCAAATAAGCGGTTAAAGAATTTGTTCATAAAACTCTTCCTCCTTTGAATAAATTGCACCATAATTCTAACAATCGTGGTACAATTTAATCATACAAGCGTAATCTAAAGTTGTCAACATATATCGAACAGTTCCTAACATTGCAAAACGAAGCAAACAATAACTTATAGTTCACAGTTATTGACTGTTCTTGGGAACGGAATGACATCTCGGATATTTCCCATACCAGTCAGATACATAACACATCGCTCAAATCCAAGTCCGAATCCTGCATGTCTTGCGCTGCCGTAACGTCTCAGATCAAGATAGAACTGATATTCTTCTGGTTTCAAGCTGCATTCCTGCATTCTTCTCTCCAATATATCCAGTCTGTCCTCTCTCTGGCTTCCGCCAATAATCTCACCGATTCCCGGCACTAAACAGTCCATTGCAGCAACTGTCTTTTCGTCCTCATTGAGTTTCATATAAAATGCCTTGATTTCCTTTGGATAATCTGTAACAAATACTGGCCGCCCAAAAAGCTGTTCCGTCAGATATCTTTCATGTTCTGTCTGCAAGTCACAGCCCCATGAAACTTTATATTCAAACGCATCATTGTGCTTTTCAAGCTCTGCAATCGCATCTGTATACGTAATATGCCCAAATTCGGAATTTGCCACATGCTCAAGCCGTTCAATCAGTCCTTTGTCTACAAACTGATTAAAAAATGCCATCTCTTCTGGCGCATTTTCCAGCACATAATGAATAATGTATTTGAGCATATTTTCTGCAAGCATCATGTCATCTTTCAAATCAGCAAAAGCAATCTCCGGCTCTATCATCCAAAACTCTGCTGCATGACGCGTTGTATTGGAATTTTCAGCCCGAAATGTTGGCCCAAATGTATAAATATTCTTGAATGCCATGGCATATGTCTCACCATTTAACTGCCCACTCACAGTTAGGTTGGTGGGTTTATTAAAGAAATCCTCACTAAAGTCAACAGCTCCCTCTGCCATTGGAAGGTTATTCAAATCCAAAGTTGTTACCTGAAACATTTCGCCTGCCCCTTCACAGTCACTTCCAGTAATAATTGGGGTATGCACATACACAAAATCTCTTTCTTGGAAAAACTTATGAATCGCATAGGCACAGAGAGAACGCACTCTAAACACTGCCTGAAATGTATTGGTGCGCGGTCTTAAATGAGATATTGTTCTAAGGTATTCAAAACTGTGTCTCTTTTTCTGCAATGGATAATCTGGCGTGGAATCCCCTTCTATTTCTACCTTTGAAGCTTGAATCTCAAATGCCTGTTTTGCTTCTGGTGTCAGTGTAACAACACCTGTTACAATCACTGCTGCTCCAACATTGAGCTTTGAGATGTTTGCAAAATTATCCAATGTGTCACTATATACGATTTGAAGCGGCTCAAAAAATGTACCATCATTTACAACCAAAAAACCAAATGTTTTGGAATCTCTTTTGCTTCTGAGCCACCCTCCAATTATTACCTCCTTATCTGCATAGTCCTTGTAATTGTGATATAATTCGCGTATGTTTATCATTGTCCTTTTTCCTTTCCTCAGTCGAGCATTCACACACTCGGCAATATTTTTCTATTTGACAAAACAGTAAGTGCTGACATGCTCAAATAATCTTCTAATAGATAAAAGCCCACGCACGATGCTTTCCATGATACCCTTTTGGGCTATGTACGCAATTGTGTTTGGACTTTTTCCTTCAAACTTTTCATGATAACGTGCAGTTCGTTCGTCTTATTGAGCGGTCTGCATCTGTGCCATCTGAATAATATCAGAAATTTCCATTCCTGACTGTTGAATGACTTGTCTAAGCTCATTGAGTTCTTCCATCTTTTGCATTTCCAAAAGCTCATTGAGCTCGTCCTTCTCCTTTTTTATCCTGCTCGAAAGCGCCTCAATGAGCTCTTCCTTATGCGCAATCTTTTCCTGTAATGATTTCTTTACTCCTCTTGCCATACCTGTTCTCCTTATTTGATACTGTATTTATATTTTTATTCGTATTAAAGTATATGGACAAGAAGAGAAATTTATTCATATTTTTTCCAATTGATTTGGCATTATTCTAATAAAAACATTCCTTATCGCAGGTTTATACAGTAATCAGTTCATATTCGCGGGAACCAAATCCAAGCGCCGCTGCTGCTTCGATTGTATGCACTCCATTTTGAGATTCAATGCGTTCAATCAAATGATCCCGTCCTGGATCATCCGCAGCATATACCAAATCAAGACATGCCTGATCAATCGCAATCGGATCGGTAGAAACCAAAATGCCAATATCCTGCATACATGGATCTTCAGCAACCGCACAACAGTCACAATCCACAGACATATTCTTCATGACATTGATATAAATTATATTTCCTTTAAAATAATCAATAACGCTTAATGCTGCATCTGCCATAGACTCAAGGAACGAATCATGATCAGAATTCCAGAAATTCTCTGTATCCCCCACACCATGAATATACGCTTTCCCCATAGAAGAAGCAATTCCGATAGATAATTGTTTGATTGCTCCGCCGTATCCTCCCATGGGATGACCCTTAAAATGAGAAAGTACAAGCATGGAGTTATAATCTTTTATGTTTTTTCCTACAAAGTTTTTCTGAATACATTTTCCATTCGGAATCGTAAGCTCTAAATCCGGTCCCTCTGCATCCAATAGATCTACCTCAAAATATTTGCTCCAGCCATGCTCATGTAATGTTTCCATATGCTTTTCTGTTGTATTTCTGCCTCCGTCATATGCTGTATTGCATTCCACAACAGTACCACCAACATAATCAATTACCGGCTTCCAAAAATCAGGTTTTAAAAAATTCTGATTGCCTACTTCACCAGAATGCAGTTTAATAGCAATTTTGCCCTCAAGTTTTTTGTCAATCAGCTTATATAACTCAAGTACCTTTTCGGGCGAAATCGTTTTTGTAAAGTAAACTTTTGATTTCATATTTATATCTGCTCCTTCCATATCATAAGAGATTTCTAGTGATTGATACTATTCTAATATAAAAGCCAAATTTATGCAATTAATTTATTTATGTCTTGCGGCAATTTTTGCACAGCAGTTTTTGAATATTGCACAAAGAATACCATAACAATCATAGTTTAAACTTCGTCAATTCCTGTTTCATCTCTTCTGAAACACCTGACAGATTCTCTATGCTCATTGCAACTTGACTGATTCCTTTTAGCTGTTCTGATAAAGATTCTGCCACTTTTTCTGTCAAATCTGCTGTATTGGCGGAAATATCTCGAATTCTATCCACAGCACTTACCACACAGCGATCACACTCATGCATTTCCAGAATAAGCGTTTCCATGCTTTTGACAGATTCTCTTGTTTTTTCTGCCAGCATCCGAAAATCTGCAAAAGTTTCCTGCACCTTATCAGTTACCTCGATCTGCCCGTCTACACCTGCGCGGATGTCTTTTATATTCTCAACGACATCTGAAATATCCCTACACAATTCAGCAATAATCTTTTCAATGTCAATGGTCGCTGCTGACGAATCCGACGCAAGCTTTCCTATTGATTCTGCTACCACCAAAAAGCCCCTGCCATGTTCTCCTGCACGTGCCGCCTCAATGGAAGCATTCAGAGCAAGCAATCCTGTCTGAGAAGAGATCTCATTGATTGTCCGCAAAATTCCCGAAATCTTTCGCGATTGTTCTTCCAATGTCATAATTTTTATATAAGCCTCTGCCATTCCTTTTGAAGCAGTTTCGTTCTGCTTCTTAAGTTCCGCAACGCTTTGTATTCCATTTTCACCAGAAGCAATTGTGTTCTGTGCGTCCACCAAAAGCAATTCGCTTTTTTCTTGCAATTGACCAAACTTATCCCCCAGTGCTTCCTCCTGCTTGACTACCTGTTTCACATCCATATCCTGTGTTGCGGAACCATCTAAGATTTCCCGAACTGCCTGACTGGTTGCGTCCATATGATCCTCTATCTGTTTTAAATGCTCTGCACTGTCCACAACCTCTCCAGTAATCGTGATCATCTTTGTCAGAATAGCAGATATCTTTGCAGTCATTTTATTAAAACTTTTTGATAACACACCAATTTCATTTCTAATGCTTTCCTCTGCCTGCACTGTAAAATCACCATCAGAAGCATTTCCAATCAATTCTGTAATAGATACAATGGGCTTCGTTAGTCTGCGCGCCAGTAACGCAATCACCAGAATCGCTATCGCAATAATAACCAAAGCCACTGCCGCCGCAACTGCAATCATGCGATATACAGGCTTCATTACTGTACTTTCTCTGTAAAGTGTTATGACCGACCAAGAATCGGATTCTCCTTTGAGCGGTATAGATGTATAGCTTACAATATAAGTTTCTCCCTCGTTTTTTATCTTGCCGCTCCCTGTATTTCCAGCCATAACATCCGCGATAAGCTTTTGATAGTCCTTGGAAACAGTTATGCTCTGTTCTTCTGTCATAATATTACCATCTGAATCAACCAGCGGCCTGCCAGCCTCATTTTTACTAGATACTGTTTTTGTAAGCTGTTTGTAATTATATAATTCCTCAATTTGAGTACTATCTGGGTGTGCAACCACGACCCCTTCACCATCAATGACAAAAGAATATTCTCCTTTCTCCACATCTGAAAATTCTTGAATTACACTTTGCAAATAATCCAGCTTCAAATCAACTGCAAAAATTCCAGCAACTGCATTATCCTGATACATTGGAAAAAAGATTGAGGCACATGGCATTCCGGTATTTACTGAATAATATGACTTAGAAACAAATGCCTTTTGTTCCTTCAGGGTCTGTACAAACCACCATCTTGTAGAACGGTCTGCAAGCTCACCAGAAGAACGCCCTGTCTGCATACCATCTACTCCCTGAACATAAAGTAGTTCCAGGTAAGGATTCCGCTGCACACAGTCCTGCAAAATCGGTGTCTGCACATTGGTTTGCATTGTCAAAATACTAGGATTCACAGATAATTCCTCAGCAATTCCATATGCTCCATCCAAAAATGTAGCAATATTACCAGATACAAGTTGTGACTTCTCTCTACTTCTTGTATATATTTCTTGTTCATAAGATTTTACAAATATAGATACCACAATTCCTGTCAAACAAACTGCCAATGCACATACAATCGCTACCATCGGCCAAAGCAGTTGCCTAAAAATACTTGTCTTTTTCATCTGTATATTATCTCCTTTTCTTCAACAGATACAGCATTATCTGTAACAGTTCAGCCTTCGGCTTCCTGTTACCCTTATCTTTGAAAGATTACCATATATTTGTTGACAGGTACAATCAAGCAGGGAAGATTCCTCTTGCTTGTGCACTGAGTGTTCGCCAACTTCTGCTGACAGTTTCTTTTGGACGCCCGTGTGCATAAACAGAAGCCAGTAATTGCTTTAAACCTTTACAATTACTGGCTTCTAAAAAAGCGATAGACGGGGCTCGAACCCGTTAATTACCATTTATCTTAAAGCATGACTTTATAGCCAATATTTCCTAAACCATTGAATTTACTGGAATTTTTATTGCATTTAATCGAAATGCCAGTGTTGTGACAAAAGTCTAATTTTATTAAAATATAACATTATGCAACACAAAATGCAACACGATTTTGTTATAAAAGAACCTGAAAATTACAGCTCTTTTTCTTCACTTTCCCCAAGCTCTTCCACTTCTTTTTTTATCCGTTTTACAATCGGCATTAAAAATGGCGGAAGGGCAATTCCGATATCAACAAGGTTTTCCAGTATGGATATCATCTCATTAACCACAATCCACACTGCTACCAGTGTTGCAATAATAAACGGTATCTGGATGTTAAAGCCCATTGTTTGTGTTGTATACTTAATAAGCACGTCTACCATAGCACCTATAATAACCAGTATCCACATGCACACTTTTTTAATAATGCCTTCTATGCTCTTATAACTGCTTATCTGCTTCTGTCTACGCTTAGATGCCATCAGCCCCGTTATGTAGTCAATCAGATTGCAGCCAACCATCAGGAATACGGGAATTGCCAAAATTCCTAAAAAATCCATAACTGCCGATACCGCAATTATTATCCATGCCTGTGCTTTATCTGCATTTTTTACTCTCATCATAGTTCGTGTCCTCCTTTTCACACTTTCCACAATAAAA
>CAJUKA010000040.1 GCA_910586585.1 uncultured Lachnospiraceae bacterium | reverse complement strand
TGTGTTTGATTTCTGGTATACGTATTGACTTTGCTTTAAAAAGTTTTTGGACATATCAGTACGCCGATGTGTGCACCTGTTATGAAAGGTTCCTGCTCAAAGGAAACTTTACATATTCGGGAAGCGGCTCCTTTGGGCTCTGCTTTGACTACAATGGCGAGGCTGACAAATACAAACTGATCTCAATCTGTCCGGATGACAACATCCTTCAGCTCTCATTTAATGAAGGAACCACGCCGATTGCGGAGACAGAGATTCACCTTGAGCCAGGAAAAGACTATTCTTTTACATACGTACAGGAGGGCTCTGTGGGCGTGTTTTATATTGACGGCATGGCGGTATTGACAGTCAGGCTGTACGGCGTGAGCGGAAAGCCGGTTAAGCTGTTTGCCCAGAACAACAGCGTGACGTTTTCCGCGTTGGAGCAGTATTCAAATTGATTTGAAGAATCCGTTTTGAATAGTCCACCATCCGGTTAGAAATTGGGTGGTGGACTAACTTTGTTTAGGAACTGTAGGAAAATAATGGATTGCTGTTTATTTGATTTTTCCTTTGCCTCTAACAGCGTCATAGTGTATGACGACTTTGCAGCTACGCTTTTAGGCGGCTGCCCTTTCAACGTTGCTATTCAGACTACTATTTTTTGTCAAAATAAATTATCAGATAATACTGTGAAAAAAGAGTTTTTCTTATCTGCCTGTGCTTTCTTGAGCCAGTCCTGCTGTTCCTTTTCTGCCATGTATGGAATCATAACCGCAAAGCGGGTAACATCATCTGCCGCATAATATTTTTCAGCATATTGTTTTATCATATCCGGCTGCATGTAATTCAGAAATGCAGAAAAGAAATTTGTTTTTCCGTCCTGATCTGCTTTGTCTGCATATACCGAAATCAAGTCATTATCCATATATCCTATTACTGCTGAAAAGAAAGCAACTTTATCAGCGTCATATATTTTTTGATACCACTCTTTTTGTCCTGCCTCGTCTAAGAGTGAAAAGAGTGCCGAAAAGCCGTAAACATCTCCGTCTTGATAAAATTCCTCCCTCAATGCTGACATATCCTTATCACCGGCATAGACAATCTTTGTAATAACTGGCGTTTCTATTGTCGGATAAGTATTTATATCTTTTAGATACGATAGGAGTTCGGTTGTCGTAGCAATCGCCCCTTTATCAGCGATATAATCCTTTGAAGTATCACTAAAATATACTTTCATTACTGAACCATCTTTCAGAAGCAATTCTGTCTGGTCGGAATACTCGTCTCCATACACGTTCCAGCCCATTTCGATAATGTAGGAATTATAGAAATATCCATTCTGCGTATATATAGACTTGTAATTTTCATCTTCGCTGACAGAAATTTCCGATTCTTCAATTCTCTGTTCGCTCTGTTCCTGTTCCTGCATTTTCTTTTCTTCGGGTTGGCTTGGCGCAGCATATGCACCAGCTGCTGCAAAGCAAATACAGAGTGAAAAAGTGAAAATGGCGGTAATCACTTTAATTGATTTAGATTTCTTTTTTAATTCCATAATAGCACCTAACCTTTCTTTTAGTTGTTCTGCTCCTTCTGTTAAAGTAACGGATGCCAAAGAACTTTTATACTGATTGTCTGCTCTCACAAATGAAATCAGCATATCTCCATACTCTCGTTTCGTTTTGTCGCCCAATATGAGTACAACCGCTTCATCACATGACAATTCACAAGTTCTGTTTACCTCCTTTCCCAGTAAATACACAAATGGGTTAAACCAATGTACACAAGCGGCAATCTCTATCAGCCATTTGTAAAACATATCCCTCCTTTGATAGTGAATTAGCTCATGTGCAAATATATAGGACAGTTCCTTACTCCCCAGTTCCTTAGCTGGTAAAATAATGCCTGGTCGAAAGAAGCCAATCATAATGGGGGAATTTATCAGCGCATTTTGGAATACTTCCACACCTGCTTTGATATTCAGCTTTTCTTCACAATCAGATAGCAGATTCAAGATTTTTATATCCGATACCTCTTGATTTCCCGCTTTGATATATCGGACAAATCCTTGATAAACCGTTACTTTGCGGACAAATAAAACCAGTGCCAATGCTGACCAGATAAAAAACAGGCAGACATATATATCAAATGGCTCACGTAAAGCAGCGACGGTTATTTTCCGATTGGTCTGTATCGGCTCTGCTTCGCGGTTCCCTGGATTGACAAAAACGGGTACATTAGGGCTTGTAGGGGCTTCATTCGTTACTGCTGCTGTATCGAACTTTTCAAACAGGCTTCCAACAATCGTAGTATCGGGAGTAAAGGGAAGCAGAAACCGCAGCGCAACAACTATCCAGATATAATACTGCCAACGCCTGCTGAATCTGTTTTTATACAGCGGCTTTAAGCCCAAAATAAGAAGCAGTAACAGTGCGCCGGAAACAGACAGCGACAATAATACTTTTATAAATTCATTCATTTTCTTTTCTCCAAAATGTTTCAATCTCTTTCAATTCGTCTGCCGAAAGAATATCCTGCCGCAACAAGGTTGATACTAATCGCCCAGGCGAGAAAGCAAGGTGAGTACGGTGTTGTTCTTCCATTCGTTTTTGTCTTTTTCCAATTCTTCCAAGATGAGGGAGTATAAAGCTGCCCTCCATTCTTCCAGATAATTTTCTACAGTTCCTTAGTACCAGTTCGGATTCAGAAATTTGCTGTGCCATATTGTCCTCCTTTTTATCTTAACACTTTGTGGGCATATATTTATATTAACACTTCGTAGGTGATAATGCAATACCCTAAAAAAAATTTAAGAATTGATAAGAAGGTATGAAAGATAGGGGTGGGATTCCGCCGTAGTTGGCATTGCTGGTGTAGTAAATTGGTAGTAAATTCAGCTTGAAATCCTGCTTGTATGCCCGTAAATCAAGGCTTTTTTGAGATAATCAACCATTTTACATATAAACCCAAAGATAACGGATTGCCAGTTGGAATATATAAAACTAATAATGGTAAATTTGGTGCAAAATATTGTGGTCGCAATTTAGAAACTTACAGCACATTAGAACAAGCATACAGAAAATATGCAGAAAAGAAAGAAGAAGTAATTAAACGGGTAGCAGAGCAATATAAAAGCATAATTCCACAAGAATTATATGATGCTCTATTACGATATAAAGTTGACATCAAGAATGATAGAAATTATAAGATGTAATCTTTCATCGGGAGTCATGAACCCACGAAAGATTAATAAAAATAACAAATCAGAGAAAGGATATAACAAGTAATTCCGGATAAATTAGCGTTACAACGCCTTGTAGATAAGGTATTTGGACAGTAATAATAAAAGATTTAGTTTAAGAAAAGATTGGAAACTGGTATATAATTAATATCAGTATTGTTACATTCCAGTTCTCGGAATTGCAGAAGTACAAAAATTGGACTTCAAGAACTACGATTTTCGGAAATTAAGAAGTAAAGAAAATAGACTTCAAAAATTCTGGTTTTCAGAATATAGAAAAAATCAAATCAAGCCGAAGAAAAAAGGAATGAGAGGTTAAGAGAATAAGATATATTATTGTGATTCAGTTGGGTGCGTGCTATAATTTCAATATTATTGATAGCGGCAAAACGATATTTAGGAGGAAGTATGACACTACAACAATTAAAATATATGATAATCGTTGCGGAAAGAGGCTCTATTACAGAGGCGGCAAAAGAACTGTATATTTCTCAGCCGAGTCTTTCTGGTGCTGTCAAAGAGGTAGAAAAGGAAGCTGGAATCACAATTTTCAGCCGATGCAGAGCGGGAGTGGCACTGACAAAGGAAGGCATGGAATTTTTAGGATATGCAAGGCAGGTAGTTCAGCAGATGGAACTTCTTGAATCAAAATATATTGATAAAAAACCTGCAAAACAGAGATTTTGTGTTTCCACGCAGCACTACACCTTTACCACAAATGCGTTTGTGGAATTGATACAGCGTTTTGGACAGGAACGGTTTGAGTTTATCCTGAATGAAACGCAGACACATCAGATTGTGGAAGATGTACGAAACAGGTTTAGCGATTTGGGAATCCTGTATCTTTGCAACAGCAATGAAAATGTGCTGAGAAAGCTGTTTGAAGAATACAGTCTGAATTTTTTTGAATTGTTTACTGCAACGCCACATATTTTTATAGGCAAAGACCACCCGTTGGCAAAATGCACATCTGTCAGGCTGGATGATCTGAAACCATATCCCCGTCTTAGTTTTGTGCAGGGAACGTATGAATCTTCCAATTTTTCGGAAGAGCTTTTCAGCAATGAACCTGCCGAGAAAAGTATTAAGGTGAGTGACCGTGCGGCGATTGTAAATCTAATGATTGGGTTGGATGGTTATACGATTTCAAGTGGTATTTTCCCGAAATACCTGCAAGGGGATTCTATCGTTTCGATTCCGCTGGAGGAAGATGAGGTGATGCATATTGGGTATATACTGAACAAGGATAAAGAACTATCAGAGTTAGGGGAGATTTATATTGAGGCTTTGAAACAATACCAGGATATTATGTTGTGCAGGTGATTTGCGCTGTTTTTGTGTTCGGGGTAAGCACCTTTTTGCCGGATTTGCTTGGAATTATGAAATACATAGGCGCAGCCTATATTTTATGGCTGGCAGTCCATATTGCGTTAAGCAAACCAACTACAGGCACTGTGGAATGTAAGGAGCATCATGTTCCTTTGATTGAAGATGCGGCGGAATCGCTGGGTACGACATATAAAGGAAAAATGACAGGTACTTTCGGGGATTATGGGATTTACTCCTTTAATGGAAACAAGATTATTACAACTTCGGGCGGGGCATAATGGTTGCCAAACAGGAAAAAGATGTGGATAAAGCCCGGTTTTTATCAAGACAGGCTCGTGATCCTGCCAGACATTATCAGCATTCTGCGATTGGCTACAATTACAGGATGTCAAATGTTGTTGCAGGAATCGGATGTGGGCAGATGCAGCATATTGAAGAGCATATACAGAAGAAACACGAAATTTATAGAACGTATCAGGAAGCCTTTTCGGATATAGAAGAGATAGAAATGAATCCGTTGAACAGGGAGGCTGCCTGCAACAACTGGCTTTCCTGCATGACGATTTCGCCGGACAGCAGCGTGACGCCAACGCAGGTTATGGATGCCTTAGAGGTGGAAGGAATTGAAACAAGACCGATATGGAAACCGATGCATTTGCAGCCTGTATTTGAAGAATACGATTTTATTCAGGTAGAGGATGGGATGAGCGTCAGTGAAGATATTTTTAACAGAGGGCTTTGCCTGCCAAGTGATATTAAAAATACAAAAGAGGATATGGAACGTATCATAAAAATCGTGCGGAAACAGTTCCAGCAGCAGTAAGATTGCCGTTGCAGGCAGAATAGAAGTTTAGAAGTTTTTTCATGATCTTGTAGACAATTCTTTCATTGGGAATTTCTTCATCTGGATATTTTGATTTGAGTGTCTGAGTCCCTTGAATTTTCAATGGATATAACGATTTTTGAGGGCGTAAATAAAATATGTGTACTCTTTTGCAGAAGAATCGTATAAAATGAAAAAAACGGGAGGAATCGCCTATTAAAAAAATACTCATTGTAATCATTTGGATTATTATAGCGCTTGGATTGTATCAGTGCAGCATACATTTAGATGATAAAGATACAGAGATGGGTAAGGAGAGTATAGAAAAAACAGACGATTCAAAGCAAAATTCAAAAGAGTATGTGAAATTACCATTTGACAAAATAGTAAGAATTCTAATCATGAACCGTAGTTATCAGGGGATTTATCATTCAGAATTGTGTGTATCAGGAAGCGAGGGAATGCTCATTGATATCAATGGGGATGAGAAGGAACTGAAACCTGGTTCAGAATATATCTTGAAGGCATCTGATTTTAAAAAGAACAATACCATAACAATAAGAAGCCAGGGGACAGGAACTCTTCAGATTCATAATCTCGAAAGAAAAGATTCACCACAATACAGAGGAATCTTGGAATGTTATCCAGATTCAGGAGGAATTGTGGTGGTTAATGAGCTTTCTGTGGAAGAGTATTTGTATGGTGTGGTTCCAAGTGAAATGCCGTCATCTTATCCAGAAGAGGCTTTGAAGGCACAGGCAATCAGCGCACGAACATATACCTATTTTCATAAACAGGAATACGCTTACCCACAGTGGAAAGCCCATATGGACGACAGTACTTCTTTTCAGGTTTATATGAATGTTCAAGAAACAGAGAATTCTTCTAAGGCAGTAGATGCTACAAAAGATCAGGTGTTATCATATCAAGATACAATTGTAGAGAGCTTTTATTATTCTACATCAGGAGGGTTTAATGGTGGATCAGGAGTATGGAAAGATCGTGTTTCTGATGCAGATGGATATTTAATAGAAACAGGAGATGCGTTGTTTGCATCAAATAATGACGAGGGAGAAGCGGCCTATAAAGAATATATAGATAATGGAAATATGCAGGATGCAGAGTATTATGAAGCTTGGTATCGGTGGGATTATGATAAAGAGTTTGACAAGGAAACTGTCAAAAGTTTATTGCAGAAATTGTATCAATTATCACTTTCTCAGCCAGAAAAGATAAGGATTCGGTCGAAATATTTATCAGCCGATAAACTTCAGGAGGAAAACCAGCTAAAAGATATTCGGATACTAAGACGCAAAAAAAGTGGTTTGGTTGCGGAACTAATGATAGAAACAGAGCATTTTAAAGTCAGTGTTATGACACAATATACGATTAGGCAGGTGCTTGGATGTGCAGGATCGGTTTTGTACAAAAACGATGGTACTGCGTATACAATGGGTGAGCTTCTTCCAAGTGCGTATTTTTACATAGAAAAAAGTTATGATAATAATGGGGAAAGCGGGGATAATTTAAAAAAGATAAGTGTACATGGCGCAGGACTGGGACATGGCTGCGGCATGTCGCAGAATGGGGCAAAATGTCTGGCTGAGAGAGGATTAACAGCGGAACAGATTCTTGCATATTATTATAATGGAGGCATAAAGGCTGTTGATATGCTTGAGAATACAGCCGATGATGTGGAAGGAGCAATCCGGGATGTCAATCTATACAAAAATATACAGATTAATCAAGGAAATGCGCAGATCTATCAGTGAAGCAGAGGTAGGAACTTATGCTTCTGGAGCGGCTTTCTTTTTGTTTTTATCACTGATACCAATGGTAATGATTATCAGTGGAATTCTTCCGCATGATGTTTTGAGCAAAAAAGAAATGGTAAATATATCGCAGGCGGTTATTCCGGAAAAGATATATGTTTTTTTGCTGAGTATTGTTGATGGCTATCATGGAAATAGTATAACACTTCTTTCTGTTTCGGCACTTGTCGTAGTATGGTCAGCATCAAAAGGAGTGTTGGCACTGATTCGGGGACTAAATCATATTTATGAAGTAAATGAGTCCAGAGGATATATTCTTCTGCGGCTCAAGGCTTCATTTTATACTATTTTTCTGCTGCTTGCGATATTGCTTTCTGCAGGTGTGCTTGTGTTTGGAAACAGTTTGGCAAAGTGGCTGGTTCCTGACAGTGGTATTGCAGCAGACTTTTGGCGGTTTTTTGGAGGTATTCGTCATATTTTTGTTGCGGGGATGATTTCTGTAGTTTTTTGTACCATGTACAGTCTGCTTCCAAATAACCAGCTTACTTGGAAGGATCATTATCCTGGAGCTGTTTTCACCTCTGTTTTTTGGACCCTTTATTCATTTGGATTTTCTATTTATATTGATTATTTTGGTGGTTTTTCCATGTATGGAAGCCTTACTACCATCGTGATCGTGATGATATGGCTGTATTTTTGCATGTATATCTTTTTTGGTGGGGCATTGGTGAACAAGTGGATTGTTGATGGATACGTGGATGACTATCTTTCACAATTTTAAATAAAGGTCTGCTGCTTGATAAAATTTCCAACTGATGCTATAATATTCCATATGAAAAAATATAAGATATACATAGTAAAGGGGATAATGATATGGCGTCTTTATGGAAAGATGAATACAAGGTAGGCATTGACAAAATTGATGAGCAGCATTATCAGTTGTTTGCGAAGATAGAGAATCTGCTCGAGATTGCCAAAAGCGGCAATGAAGAACAAAACAGACAGGAATGTATGTCAATTATTGATTTTCTTGTAGGGTATACAATTACGCATTTCCAAACGGAAGAAAAACTCCAAAAGGAAAAAGGGTATGTGAGTATTGATCAGCATGTAAAAATTCATACAGAATTTAAAAATACAGTTTTGGCATATAAGGAGCTTTTAAACAACAATTTTTCTGCAAAAACTTTAAAAGGTTTTATTGGGACATTACTTGCATGGCTGGTAAATCATGTATGTGTCTGTGACAGAAAAATTCTTAAAAATATACCTCTTCAAAACGTAGAATCCTTTGCTGATACAGAAAGTTTTATAGGAAATGTAGCACACAAACTTCTTACAGAAATGTATGATATTCCTATTTTAAATAAAAAGAGCTGTATTTATAAAGGAACTGTAGATGGTGCAGTAATTGTCAGAACGATTGCGGAAGGTACTGGAAAACACTTGTTCTTATATGGAATGTCTGATAAACTTGCAGAGCTTTTATATAATAAAATCAGTGGAATGTCACTTGAAAATATAAATGCTATGGATGAGATAGAAAGATCAGCGCTTATGGAAATAGGAAATATTATTTCAACATATGCTATGAGCGCCATTAAGGACAACGGAATGAATGGCACACAAATTAAAAGCAGTTTGTATGTTCGAGAGTACAATGAGACAGATTATAATATCATCAACAGTGTAATCTTGGAGATAATGACAGATTATGGAAAAATGGATATTTTATACAGCCGCTTGAAATAAACTTTAATTTGAACGCAAAGTACATAAATTACAATATGGAAATTACATTATGAAAGAAGTCAGACAACTGGACACTAGTCAGAATGAGGAATTTGGTTATTTTAAATTTGGGGGGACATATGAGAATGATTGAATTATTACCTAAATCTAATAAAATTCCTTGATTTATACTTGACATTTTTTGAGAGATAACATATGATGAATTTTAGAATATTGAAGTAAATGCGATGAAGGTGCAAAGTAGAATTATATTTTCTGTCAGAGAGTGGAGGTCGTCGGCTGAAAGCCTCCTCAGTTCAGATATGATGTTGAATTTCCCACCGGAGCAGTTTTTTTGAATTTTTATTTGGTTGCATAAACGAGATAAAATAGTAGAAAAAGACGGAAGGACACGTTACGTCTTTTGAGCGTCTGTATGGAGTTTTGTGCCATACAGGAACTTGGGTGGTACCGCGGTTTATTCGTCCCTTGTAGGAGTTTTCTTACAAGGGATTTTTTATGCACACGCCGATACAGAGGAACTATGCCACTAAAGTGGCGCATCGGCGGCGCGTGGGTAAGACAGTTCTTTGCTTAATTTTATGAGTATTGGTTCTATTAGAGTGGTAAAGGAGAATGGTGATGAAGGAAAAATTAGAGCAAATTAAAACGGAGGCGATCCGTCAGATCAATGAAAGTGAAGCACTTGACAAATTGAATGATGTGCGGGTGAATTTTTTAGGAAAAAAAGGTGAGTTAACGGCTGTGCTAAAGGGTATGAAAGATGTAAAACCTGAAGACAGACCAAAAGTAGGTCAATTGGTTAATGAGGCAAGAGCAGAAATTGAACGGGTTCTTGATGAAGCCAGAACGAGCATGGAGAGAAAGTTTCGTGAGGCGAGGATGAAGGCAGAGGTAATTGATGTAACATTGCCAGCGCAGAAGAATAGTATGGGGCATCGCCATCCAAATACGATTGCCTTAGAAGAAGTAGAAAGAATATTTATAGGAATGGGATATGAGGTAGTAGAAGGCCCAGAAATAGAAAAAGATTATTATAATTTTGAAGCACTGAATATTCCAGCGGATCATCCAGCAAAAGATGAACAGGATACGTTCTATATTAATAGCGATATTTTGTTGAGAACACAGACTTCCGGCGTACAGGTGCATGAGATGGAAAAAGGATATTTGCCAATCAGAATGATTGCTCCAGGACGCGTATTCCGTTCAGATGAGGTTGATGCAACACATTCGCCTTCATTTCATCAAATCGAAGGTCTTGTGATTGATAAGAATATTACATTTGCGGATCTAAAAGGAACATTAGCGGAGTTTGCAAAAGAACTTTTTGGCGAAAATACAAAGGTTAAGTTCAGACCGCATCATTTTCCGTTCACAGAGCCTTCCGCAGAGATGGATGTATCTTGTTTTAAATGCGGCGGCAGTGGCTGCCGATTCTGCAAAGGAGAGGGCTGGATTGAAATACTTGGATGTGGTATGGTTCATCCCAAGGTTTTAAAAATGTGTAATATTGATCCAGAGGAATACACAGGCTTTGCATTTGGTGTCGGACTTGAGAGAATTGCACTTTTGAAATATGAAATTGATGATATGAGACTTTTGTATGAGAATGATGTCAGATTTTTGAAACAATTTTAAAAAATTCGATAGTTGATAAATTCAATATAGATGGAGGATTAAGTATGAACACACCATTATCGTGGATTAGGGCATATGTGCCTGAGCTTATATGTGAAGACAGAGAGTACCGTGATGCGATGACGCTTTCTGGAACAAAAGTAGAGGGATTTGAGAGATTAGATAAAAATCTTGAAAAAATTGTTGTAGGGCATATTGAGAAAATTGAGCGTCATCCAGATGCAGATAAGCTGATAATTTGCCAGGTAAATATCGGTACAGAAACAATACAGATTGTAACAGGCGCGCCAAACCTGAAAGAGGGAGATTATGTTCCTACAGTTCTTGACGGCGGGAAAGTTGCTGGCGGACATGATGGCGGACCGCTTCCTGAAAATGGAGTTAAAATCAAAGCGGGAAAGCTGCGCGGTGTGGAATCAAATGGCATGATGTGCGCAATTGAAGAACTTGGTTCAAGTCGGGAAATGTATCCAGAAGCGCCAGAGAATGGTGTTTATGTATTCCAGAAGCCTGTAACTCCGGGTGAAGATGCAATAGAAGCACTTGGTCTGCATGATACTGTTGTAGAGTATGAGGTAACATCAAACCGTGTTGATTGTTATAGCGTTTTGGGAATCGCAAGAGAGGCAGCAGCAACATTCAGGAAGCCTTTTGTGCCGCCTGTAATAGCTGTAAATGGAAATGAAGAAAATGTTAATGACTATATTTCTGTAGAGATAAAAGATACAGACCTGTGTACTCGTTTTTGTGCTAGAGTATGCAAAAATATTAAGATTGCGCCTTCACCAGAATGGATGCAGAGACGGCTTGCTGCTTGTGGTATCAGACCAATTAATAATCTTGTAGATATTACCAATTATGTTATGATGGAGTATGGACAGCCAATGCATGCGTATGATCTCAAGAATGTAGCAGGAAATAAGATTATTGTAAGGCGTGCGAAAGATGGAGATGAGTTCCAGACACTCGATGGACAGGTGAGAAAGCTTGATTCTGAAATGCTTATGATTTGCGATGCTGAAAAAGAAATTGGTTTGGCAGGTATTATGGGCGGAGAAAATTCAAAGATTACAGATGATGTACAGACCGTATTGTTTGAAGCAGCTACATTTAATGGGGCGAATGTCAGAAAGTCGTCTAAGAGGGTTGGTTTGAGAACAGATGCTTCTAGTATTTTCGAGAAAGGATTGGATCCGAGAAACGCAGAAGCTGCCATTAACAGAGCTTGCCAGTTAATTGAAGAACTTGGATGCGGCGAGGTGGTTGGTGGAATTGTTGATGTGAAGGAACCTTTTAAAGCATTAAAACAGATTTCATTTGAACCAGATAAAATTAATAAATTTTTGGGTACTGATATTTCAAAAGAGGAAATGCTTGAGATTTTTGACAGATTGGAATTGGCATATGATGAAAACACAGGAATGATCACAGCGCCTTCCTTTAGACAGGATATTGAATGTTTTGCAGATATCGCGGAGGAAGTAGCAAGATTTTATGGTTATGATAAGATTCCTACGACCCTGCCAAGCGGTGAAGCGACAACAGGAAAACTTTCATTCAAGCTTAGAATAGAAGAGAAGGCAAGGGATATTGCTGAATACTGTGGATTTTCTCAGGGAATGTGTTATTCATTTGAAAGTCCAAAGGTATTTGATAAACTGTTAATTCCAGCAGATAGTGAACTTAGAAAAGCAGTGACAATTTCGAATCCATTAGGAGAGGATTTCTCGATAATGAGAACAATTTCATTAAATGGAATGTTGACATCACTTGCTGCAAATTTTAATAGAAGAAATAAAAATGTACGTTTGTATGAACTGGGAAATATATATATTCCAAAAAGTATCCCAGTTGTTGACTATCCTGATGAGAGAATGCAGTTTACGCTTGGAATGTATGGCGAGGGCGATTTCTTTACTATGAAAGGTGTTGTCGAAGCGTTTCTTGAGAGTATTGGTATGACTGAAAAGATGATTTGTGATCCCAATGCAGGAAAGCCGTTCCTTCATCCGGGGCGTCAGGCGCTTGTTACGTATAAAGATAGCGTGATAGGATATTTGGGTGAAATACATCCAGAAGTTACGGATAATTATGATATTGATACAAAAGTATATGTAGCAGTGCTTGATATGCCTGAAATATTGCCATTTGCTTCTTTTGACAGAAAGTATCAGGGGATTGCAAAATATCCGGCTGTATCACGAGATATCAGTATGGTAGTACCAAAGGGGATTTTGGCGGGAGATATTGAGAAAGTGATTGCACAGCGCGGCGGAAAAATTCTTGAGGATTATCAGTTATTTGATATTTATGAGGGTACACAGATTAAAGCAGGCTATAAGTCTATGGCATATTCTATAACGTTCCGCGCGAAGGATAGAACACTTGAAGAGAGTGATATATCTGGCGCAATGAAAAAGATTTTGAATGGATTGGAAGGGCTTGGTATCGAGCTGCGTGCATAGGCAGTAGGTATAGATATATGAAGGAATTGTTAAAAAAAGATTTTTATTTTGATTTGCCGCCGGAGTTGATTGCGCAGGACCCGCTTGAGGACAGATCGAGTTCACGGCTTTTGGTGCTTGATAAAAATACGGGTAAGATAACACATAAAGTTTTTACAGATATTGTGGATTATCTTTATGAGGGAGACTGTCTTGTACTCAACAATACAAAGGTCATTCCAGCAAGGCTAATGGGTATCAAAAAAGAGACAGGAGCAGCGATAGAGGTGCTTTTGCTCAAACGCCGTGAAAAGGATATCTGGGAAACGCTGGTAAAACCGGGAAAAAAAGCAAGAGAGGGCGCAGTGATTCACTTTGGAGATGGTCTTCTTACTGGAAAAGTTGTGGATGTGGTCGATGAAGGGAATAGATTGATACAATTCCAATATGACGGAATTTTTGAAGAAGTCCTTGATCAACTGGGAGAAATGCCTCTGCCGCCGTATATCACACATAAACTTGCAGATAAAAACCGTTATCAGACAGTGTATGCAAAGTATGATGGTTCGGCAGCAGCACCAACAGCAGGACTACACTTCACGAATAAATTGTTAGAGAATCTTTGGAAAAAAGGGATAAAGACAGCATATGTAACATTGCATGTTGGTCTTGGAACATTTAGGCCAGTTAAGGAAGAAAATCTTTTGAATCATCATATGCATTCGGAATTTTATCAGGTGACACAGGAATCAGCAGACCTTATAAATAGCACCAAAAAGAATGGCGGAAGAATTATTTGCGTTGGAACTACAAGCTGTCGGACAATAGAGAGTGCCGCAAATGCAGAAGGAATGGTTCAGGCAGGAAGTGGAAATACAGAAATTTTTATTTATCCTGGTTATCAATTCAAAGTACTTGATAATTTGATAACAAATTTTCACCTTCCAGAATCTACCTTAATTATGTTAGTTTCGGCACTTGCAGGCCGAGAAAAGGTGCTTTGTGCATATCAGGAAGCTGTAAAAGAACAATACCGGTTTTTTTCGTTTGGGGATGCGATGTTTATAATTTGACACAAAATGTTACATTTGTGAAGTCGGAATAAAAGAAGCCCGGTGGGTATAGATTACCTGCCGGGTAATTTTTTTGAATTTTCCGAAAATCTTTCCATAAAACCATTGACAACGCAGGTGGCAGTGTTAGAGTACGAGTACGATAAAACAAAGAAAATACCAGGAGGTAAAGGTCATGGAAGAAAAGATTAGAGAAAAAATCAGAAATATCGAAAAAAGGATGGAATGGAAGTTGGAGAGCCTCAATAAAGCAGTTGAAGAATTTAAGGAGTCAGCAGCTTCATACGATGCTTACCATATCACAACTTTCCTTCTTGGTAAGATTGAAGAAATCGCAAGATACAGAGCAGAAGTTGAAAAGTTGGCAGAGCAGAAACAGATGTTAGAGTATATGATCGAAGCATAAAGGAGGAAAAAATTATGGATAACAAGAAAGTGATTGAAACAATCGAAAAGAAGCTGGAAGTTAAGGTCGAAAAGGTGCTGGAAGTAAAGCAGAATGGCAAGGAAGTCATCGCAGATGTGAAAGTTGGGTGGATTTTCCAGTGCAGATGGTGGTGCTTTTACGTTTGGACGGACATAGGTATCTGGTGTAAGACCAGTCCTTTTTGTTTCCGATACTGTTCACCATGAAAGAACCGCAGTTTCCACAGATAATAAGACCGCCAAATATATGCGTATGGAGGCCGCTGTTACGCCTTTGTCCAAAACGATATTGTTTAGAACGCATGTCCAAAATAGATGAGATTCGTTCCTTCTGCTCCCTGGTGATGATAGGGGGATGCTGTTCCTCAATCGTTATCTATGGTGTACTGGACGGATCAGTTCTCTGGAACTCCTGAAGCAGATGGCGATGAAATGCTTAATGAGCAGTGGATGTCGATTGGAGAGCTTAGAAGCAAGCTTTTGTATCCACCATTTGAATCCAGTTTGGATATGTTGGAGAATTTTCTTAAAAAATATTTGACACATAGTCATTCTATTGATACGATAACATCAGAAAATGGCGGTTCTGGATCTGGGAATTTTGGACATGGGGGCAGGCCAGGAAAGATTGGCGGTTCTTCTGGTGGAACTGGGCAAAAAGCTGATTTCAATGCAGCTAAAGAGTATACAAAAGCAGTTAGAGGAATTGTTGCGGCAAATGGCGTTGTTGTGAAAAATGTAAGTGGTCATGCAGGATATCGAATGAAGCAGAGAAAGATAAGTATTGATGATTTGGTCAAAGATTTAAAAGAGCCAAGTGCCACTGATAGATGCAGTATGGCCGAAAGCATTGCTGATATGAAGTACAGTGAATTGATAAAATAGTAATATCATTTATTTCACTTCATACAAATGAACAACCTGCAACTCATTAAATGACACATAACCATTTTCAAACATAGGTCGATATGCAACCCTTTTTCGGTATGAAAATGTATATGTGATTCGGTTCGCCGAATCCCTGTTGCCGGACCCGCATAATCAGCCCGGCAGCATTTTGGGGTGTTTCTGATTCAGTTTTCAGACATATGAACTGGAAATTGCCGATTTCTATGACGCTATGAACATTCCATATTCCTTTGGTACATTTAAAATTCCATTCGTTAAATTCTGCATTAAAATTGTCTTTATTGTATGTTTTGGCACATTATTCAACGATGTCATACTAGAAAGCGAATAAATATAATCCACCATATCATCTATATTAGTAACTGCCAATGAATCAACATATTCTAATTTTTCAACTTTCAAAAACGACTTACTTAAAATCTCATATCCATTTTGAAGCGTAAAGTTTTTATTCATATTATCTTCAACACCATATGCGGCAAGAAGATTTGAAAGATACTCTATAATTCCATGTTCACCATATGTCGCACAGTAAAAAGAACCGTCTCTCTTTAATACACGTCGCACCTCAGCCAATCATATATATATATCTGGCACATGATATAACATCATATTAGCTATAACAATATCAAATGTCTCATCTTCATAAGGTATCTCTTGAATATCCAAAACCATATACTCAATATTATCATAATTACCTACATTCTCTTTTGCAACTGCTACCATTCCTTCAGAGAAGTCAGAAAGTATTAGTTTTGAACAATCACCAATTAAAGACTCTCTGTTCTTCCACATGTCTCCTGTTCCACAACCCAATTCTAAAACTTTCATTCCCTTACCAATTCTATAATTCGAAATTATCCAGTTTCCAAATCCCATCTTATTTGTTGAGTATTTTTCATGGATTTCCTCTGCCCGGTTGCGGATATTATTCATCCGTCCTAAAACCCAAACTTTCTACCATAAATCCTTTATTTAAGGTATTTTAGGATAAAAAAGTTTGGATTTTGTTTAGACTTTCTTTTGTCAGAATTGAAATAAATTACTTAAATTTCTTATAAGTTTGGATTTGTAATAAAATCCAAAAGTTTAGATTTTTCCACAATGCTTGTCCTTTGGTCTTTGGCTTCTTTGGTTCGGAATAGTGTAGTGATGTCGGTCTATCAATAGAAGAAAAGAAAGCATAAAGAATGTGGAGGGGCAGTTTATGGCAACAAAAAAGCAGGTTGAAGATTTTATCAAGAGAGTAGCGCCTATTGCACAACGAAAAGCATCTGGCAGGGATAAATGGTCCCTGCCATCTGTCTGTATAGCCCAATGTTGCTGCGAAAGTGCATACGGCACTAGTCCCAAGATGATTGCAGCAAATGCTATTTTGGGAATTAAAGTTAGTAAAAACAAAGTGCACTTTGGAAAATCGTGGAAAGATAAAGCATACTCTACAAAAACCAAAGAGTGTTATGATGGTAAAACCTTTGTAAATATAACAGATATGTTTCGCGCTTATGATAGTATATCAGATGCTATAGAGGATTATTATGACATGCTTGCATCATGCAGCAGATACAACGGCTGTATTAATCAGCCAAATCCTCAAATCTGCATCACGGATATCAAAAATGGGGGGTATGCAACAGACCCTTTATATATTAATAAAATCATGAGCATAGTGAGTAAATACAACCTTACACAATATGACAGTATAGTAACAGGAGATCAAACACAGAATGGAGGGGATATTATGTCAGTGAGAATTGGACATGCAAGCATATCAGAAAAAGGAACGACGAATGGAGCCAAGGGAGATCAGACAGGAAAAGAAGTATGTACCCGTACATGGTACAGCAAACCTTGGGACTATATGGCAGTGCATCCAGACGCAGCAGTGAGGGAAAAACATGTAGAGGCGGTTGAGGCAGCGTGTGCAAATAACAATATTGGTTATGGGCAAAATGATAGGAATACCTTAAACACTTTGGCAAAAGCAGTAGGTTATGATCTTTCAAAAGTTGGAAAATGTAACTGTGACTGTTCATCTCTACAAAATGCTGCGGCTGTAGCATCAGAGGCACCAGGAGCCGTTTATGGAAGCAATGGGTGGATAACCGCAACCATGAAAACAGCTTTGCAGAAATTGGGATATAAGATTATTACAGACCGTACATATCTTGCAAGTGCTTCCTACTGTGTCAGAGGTGCAGTTTATGTTAAATCATCCAGTCATACTGTATGTGGTTTGGATAATGGTGCAAGCTACAAAAAAACGCTGGAAAAGGCTGGAATCACTATCAAAGACGATAAAAAACATATAGAGAAAATAGTACAGGAAGTTATTGCTGGTAAGTGGGGCAATGGCGCAGAACGCAGAAAAAGGCTGGAGGCAGCAGGATATAATTACGCACAGGTACAGGCAGCGGTTAATAACAGCTGCAAAAAATAATGGACAATTATGCATTTAAGAAAACAGGCGGCAGGTGTTATCCTGCTGCCTGTTTTTTAATATCCAAAATGCAATGGTGTAGAGGGTCCTGCGCATAAGTTTAACTTTGTTTCATCATAGTAATCTTTCGGCCTTTCCTCTTTCTCCCGGCGCAACCCCGCCGGGTGGGTGGTGTGGTTTACGTAAACAGCAGAAACAAGCCCACAACTACGATAATCAGCCATACAACCGCCACCACAAGTTTCAAAATATTCTTTATCATATTGATTTTACAGACAGACTATGATATTTTTAGGTAGGGGAGGGTTTCCTCCCCGTTCCTTATAGGATGCTCTCTACAATCATTTTGATTACTGCTATGAGAGTTCCAATTTCGAGGGCAAGTTGGGTAAGTGCTTTTACCACTTTTATCAGCTTGCCTATTTTCTTGTCCATCTGCATTCCTCCTTTCTTCTCTTGATAATATCATTATACACTATTTTTTATATAAAGTCAGCATTATTTTATAAGACACTATTGATAAAATATATTTTATAATTGACTAAATATAAAATTTAATTTATTATAAGAAAAAGGAGGTAACACATGGATGTGAGAGAATATATTAAGCTGTGCTGTGTGAAAAGAGGGAATATGTCAGAAGCGGAACTTGCGCGCCGAACAGGGCAAACGCCGCAGAATATGAATAATAAGCACAAGCGAAACACATTTAAAGTATCTGAATTGGAGAAGATAGCAGAGGCGTTGGACGCTGAATTAAAAATATCATTTATTGATAAAGAGACGGGAAGGCCAATTATATAGAATCTCCCATGATAAGAGGCAGTAGTGGGTTGGTATTTTGTTACCAAAAGAATAGGAATATGGAGGTTTTGGAGATAACAGAGAATTTAACAATCGAGTAACAAAGAGAGCGGAACTTGCCACCGCTTTTTTCTTTTAAAAGAGCTGCGATTTACAGCTCTTTTAAATACCTTGATAATAGGTATAGATGGTATGAGATGGATAAGAATTTTAATAGAAATATACATATAATATACAAAATGTCTCTTAAGTCTTTAAAATCAAACAAACTTTCTTATGGGAATGTTAATATTCTTGATGACCATTATTAAACTAAGGGTTATTGTAGATAAGTTTTTCCATAAAGTTTCTCTTTGATAAAGAAAACACAAGAAAAAATTATATAAAGCATTATATCATAAAACATACAAGAATGGCTAACTGTTACAAGCAGATTTTGGACTTCTCAAAAATTGATGGAGTTATGCAAACACTTGTGGTAGGATATTTGTATAAGAAAAAATGAATGAGGAGAGGTATATTTATGTCAATGATAGGAACGTTTGGATTATGCGTCAAAAATAACTATGATAATCTTGTAAGTGCAATAAAAGATAATCAGCTTGATAAGATGGAAGATTTGGTAAAGAAAATTTGCGATGAATTAGAAAGTGAGATATTCACAGAACAAAGTAATATGTGCTCCGGCGAAGTATATATTGCGTTATTCCAATATTTTGAAAGAGAATTTGGAATAGATTTTGAGAAAAATGAGGACTTTAATAGGGTGCGCGAAAGCTGGCGTGAGATAACCGGTGACTATGATATCGTTGTTTTTTCTGAAATAGAAAAAGATAAGTTTTTATCTTATGAAGATAGAATAGACCACACACAAATTCAGCAATATATCAATGAATTTTTTGAAGAAGATTATGGAAATGCTGGAGAGATAGCTTGTAATAATTTTTTTGAGAGTCTTAGAAAAATCGAGAAAAATAGTGTATTGATTTGGCATTTATGCTGATTTAGGTTTATTGAAAGAATATAAAAGAGTACATTAATCGAATCAAAGAGGATTATTATGTGGAAATGTCCAAAGTGTAAAAACGTTGAGGCGCATCAAGGCATCGCGAAGCGATTATGTATGGCTTGATGCCTGTAACAGGAAGCCGAAGGCTGAACTGTTATTTGTCATATGCTCCCTCTGATTTATCCCTTGAAACTATTAAGAATCTATGCTATTATTTGTATTCGAGAGAACTGTGTACTTTCGGAATCTCTTTTACGGCTTATATTCTGACAGATGTGCATAAGAAACTTCTTGCATTATCAGGCACAAAGAGATTCTCAAAATACAGAACAAAGATTAGGAGGCGGCAGGATATGGCACAACTTTGGGGCGGCAGATTTACAAAGGAAACAGACAAACTTGTATATAATTTCAATGCATCCATTTCATTTGACCAAAAGTTTTTTAAACAAGATATCGAAGGCAGCATGGCTCATGTAAAGATGCTCGCAAAACAGAAGATTTTATCCGAAGAAGACAAAAATCAGATTTTATCAGGGCTGGAAAGCATTCTAGCAGATGTTATAGATGGTAAGCTTGAAATTACCAATGAATATGAGGATATTCACAGCTTTGTGGAGGCAACTCTGATTGAGCGAATCGGAGAAGCAGGCAAGAAACTTCATACAGGCAGAAGCAGAAATGATCAGGTTGCACTTGATATGAAGCTCTACACAAGACAGGAAGTTGTAGCGTTGAAACAACTTTTAAAGGACTTGCTGGAAGTGATTCTTACTATTATGGAAGAGCATACCCAGACTTATATGCCTGGTTTCACACATTTGCAAAAAGCACAGCCAATTACATTAGCACATCATATGGGAGCGTATTTTGAAATGTTCAAGCGCGACAGCCTGCGGCTTCATGATATTTATGAGCGTATGAATTTCTGCCCTTTGGGCTCAGGTGCTTTGGCTGGAACTACATATCCACTGGACAGAAAGTATACAGCACAGCTTCTTAATTTTTATGGTCCTACGCTAAACAGTATGGATTCTGTAGCAGACCGAGATTACGTGATTGAACTGTTGTCTGCATTGTCAACCATTATGATGCATCTTAGCCGTTTCAGTGAAGAAATTATTATTTGGAATTCCAATGAGTACCATTTTGTGGAAATAGATGACGCTTATTCCACAGGAAGCAGTATCATGCCGCAGAAAAAAAATCCAGATATAGCGGAGCTGGTTCGTGGAAAAACAGGGCGCGTGTATGGTGCGTTGATGTCAATTCTCACAACAATGAAAGGAATTCCGCTTGCATACAATAAAGATATGCAGGAGGACAAAGAACTGACCTTCGATGCAATTGATACGGTCAAAGGCTGCATAGCACTGTTTACAGGCATGTTAAAAACTTTAAAATTTAACAAAGATGTCATGAAACGAAGCGCAATGAAAGGGTTTACAAATGCAACAGATGCAGCAGATTATTTGGTAAATCATGGCGTACCATTTCGGGATGCACATGGAATTATTGGAAAGCTTGTTCTGTATTGTATTGATCAGAACAAAGCAATTGATGAATTATCCCTTGATGAATTAAAGGCAATTAGTCCGGTCTTTGAACAGGATATCTATGAGGCAGTCAGCCTTGAAACCTGCGTAAACAAACGTATGACAATTGGCGCGCCAGGCCCAGATGCTATGAAAGAGGTTATTCACATCAATCGAAAGTATTTAAGTCTTTAAAGTTAATATGAATACTATGGATCAAACTGGACTTGTATAGAAGTGAAGAATTAAGTTATCAAATAACAAGAAATAAAAATTATGTGCTGATATCAAATACATATCAGCAGAATGGAGGAGTAGTATGAGTGAAAAATTAAAAGTAGGTATCCTGGGCGGTACTGGAATGGTAGGACAAAGATTTATTTCTCTTCTTGAGAATCACCCTTGGTTTGAGGTGACAACGATTGCAGCAAGCCCGCGTTCTGCCGGAAAAACATATGCAGAGGCAGTCGGCGACAGATGGAAAATGACAACACCAATGCCAGAAGCGGTCAAAAATATGGTTGTTATGAATGTTAATGAAGTTGAAAAAGTAGCATCTGAGGTTGACTTTGTATTTTCAGCAGTTGATATGACTAAAGAAGAAATCAAGAAAATAGAAGAGGATTATGCAAAGACAGAGACACCTGTTGTCAGCAATAATTCTGCGCACCGCTGGACACCAGATGTACCAATGGTAGTACCTGAAATCAATCCTGACCATATGAAGGTCATTGATTTCCAGAGGAAGCGCCTTGGCACAACAAGAGGTTTTGTAGCAGTAAAGCCAAACTGTTCTATTCAGAGCTATGCGCCAGTCCTCACAGCATGGAAGGAATTTGAACCATATGAGGTGGTAGCTACAACATACCAGGCAATTTCTGGAGCTGGCAAAACCTTTAAGGATTGGCCGGAAATGGAAGGAAACATTATTCCATATATTGGTGGTGAGGAAGAGAAGAGTGAGAAAGAGCCACTTAGAATCTGGGGTGAAATTAAAGACGGCGTGATTGAACCTGCGGTTTCTCCAGTTATTACATGTCAGTGTGTTCGTGTTCCTGTCTTAAATGGCCACACTGCTGCTGTATTTGTAAAGTTTAGAAAACAGCCCACAAAAGAACAACTGATTGAAAAATTAATTCAGTTTAAAGGTGTTCCACAGGAATTAAATCTTCCAAGCGCACCAAAGCAGTTTATTCAATATCTTGAAGAAGACAACAGACCACAAGTAAGTCTTGATGTAGATTATGAGAATGGCATGGGTGTTTCTGTAGGACGTATCCGCGAAGACAGCGTATATGACTGGAAATTTATAGGACTTTCGCACAACACCGTGCGCGGTGCGGCAGGCGGTGCAGTATTATGCGCAGAGCTTCTAAAGGCGCAGGGATATATTGCAAAGAAGTAAAAAAATTGAACGCCCGCGTGCTCAATTAGCAAAAAGCTGCGCTTTTTGTTTTAACGATTTACTATAACGCAAAAAATACATTTAGAAAGAGCAGTGTTTTGCTGCTCTTTTTCTAAGTGTATTATAACTAAAATCTAATTTCACAGCAATTTAATCATTCCATATTTCAATCGCTGTATAAATATGGCTGTAGTGGTATCCTAATTTTTCTGCCAATGAAACAGAAGCTTTGTTTTGTGCGTCCCAACTGGGATATAAATTTCGCTTGAGACATTCTAATATGAGCTTTGCACCACATACAGAAGCAAATCCTTTTCGTCTGTAATCCTCTCTGGTATCAATTTCGATTTCTATACCTTCTTGGTATCTGGAATAAGAAGAAGCACCAGACACAATGGTATTATCTTTGCAGATTACGGCACCAATTCCAAGATTTCGATAGCTTTCATAATCTGAAAATTGCGATACCAGATCAGCGCTCCATGATTCCGCCTTGCACAAATGGTAAAGATTTTCATCAATCATGCAAAGTTTATAGGGCTCTGGAAGAGCCGCAATGATTGTTTCTAACTTTTCTTTATCAAAACAATAGGGTTCTTTTTTGATTGCATAGCGGGAAACAATTTTGGCCTTTTCCTGATAAAATTGTAAGATTGTATTTTGCCAGCTATTATTTTGCGGGACCATAATCATAAAGTTTTGCGTACACCAACTAGGTTTGTAAGATACCAATTCGGTGTTTGGCTTTCCAGCAAAAAAGGTAAAATCCCCAAGCATAGCCATCGCTGCTGTTGGCACATTCAAATCATCTGCATAAATTTTTCCCATAATTCCTTGCAGACAAGACCAGATGAGCGTTTCTTCCCAGTTGTCAAATAAAGATGAAACATTCGTAGGGTCTGTAATTTCGTATATCATAGCGTATCTCCGTTCGTGTTAAATAGCAAAGGGATTATTCGTTGCAAACCCCCATATTCCAAAGTTCGTCCACATAATTATCCACCCATTTGACGCCGTGCGCATACCACTTCAATTTTTTGCCGTTCGGGGCGTGCTGAAAGAGGATCAGTTTGGCTGGTGGAGCCGCATAAACTTTGTTGAGCAGTTCCAAGTCTTCTGGGTAATGAAACCAGAGCGACAAGTCAGGTTGGAGATATTCCTGTCGCCACATAGCAAATTCTGGAAGAAAATTTTTGTATTCTGGCATTTTGAGCATTTCAAAAGTGTCCTCCGGCAACAGAAGTTGGGCCAAACAGTAGAGTCCATGAGCCAGGGTGCAGAAAGGCCGTATTCCCAGTACATATTTCTGATCTCTGGAATAACCCTTGCACACTGCCAGCAGATCTTCGCTGCCTTTGACCATATCACCATTTGCCAAATCCAACAGAAAGGCAGTCATGGATTTTTCCAGCAAGGTAGATTTTTTCTTCTTTAAAAATTGCTCTGCATTTGGGATGGCCCATTCCAACACAGCATCATCTTTGTACCACAGTCCAATCAGTATATGAGAGGCTGCAAGAAAAAAAGGTTGATGACAAGTATTTACTTGAGCAAGTTCTGGGGGCAAAATTCGCTCCATAGCCTGAATGTTTCCACAAGCAAAACACTCCATCATACAGTGGAAATTACTCTCATGGAGGTGACTGCCATATATGACAGGCATCATATCACTCTTGCCCCGTTGAGCAATGATTTGACAAAGCCCGGACCAGTTTGCATTTTGGATACATTCCTCTGTCCAGACGTTCCAATCTCCGGGATCTGGCGATATAGAAGAAACGTATATTCTTTGATTGTGAAACAAATACCGCAACCGTTCTTTCGCCTCTGGCTCCTTGCCCTCATAGATAAAACCTTCCATTGCCTTTTGATATTTTTCCCGCAGGAGTGCAGGATACTCTTGCAATTCCATTCGTTTCCCTCCATCCTTTTTTATGTTCTCTTGCAATGTCTTTACATATATGTTTTTCATTGTAGCATAAACTTGAAAGCATGAAAATAGTGAAGTTTTCCTGCAAATTTTGTATGGCTCAACGGTTATCCTTAGACAGAAACTTATCATATAATTATTGACACAAAATACGATACCAAATAAAATAGAGATAGTCTCAAAGTTAAGAGAACAGCGTACATGGATTGTACATGAAAAGTTCAGCCATGCCCATTTGTAACTTGGCGGTTTGTACATTCGATTTTGCGTGGCTAAAAATATGACAAAATGGAGAAGATAACTTGGGAAAGAAACTCATTATAACAGAAAAACCCTCTGTTGCACGAGACTTTGCGAAAGTACTTGGTGTATCGGGCAAGAATAACGGATTTATAGAGGACAATAATTATGTCATAACCTGGTGTGTAGGACATCTGGTGGAGATGGTTTATCCTGAAGAGTATGATATCAAATACAAGAAATGGATGCTTCAAGATTTGCCTTTTCTGCCAGAAATCTATAAATATGGCGTAATAAAAAATGTGAAGCAGCAATATGATATTGTTCATGGATTGCTGCATCGGGCAGATATTGACACCGTATACTGGGCAGGAGACTCCGGAAAAGAAGGACAGACTATAGAAGAAAATATTCGTAATTTTGGTGGTGTCCGCAAAGGTATGAAAGAGCTTCGCGTGTGGATTGATTCCCAGACCGAAGAGGAAATCAAACGTGGCGTGGCACAGGCAAAGCCAATGTCAGATTATGCAAATCTTGGGAAATCCGGCATTATGCGCTCCATTGAAGACTATGCAATGGGCATCAATTTTTCACGTGTTATGTCTGTGAAATATGGCAGACTTTTAAATAATGCAGCAGCTACAAAAGGCTATACAGCAATTGCCGTCGGGCGCGTTATGACCTGTGTACTTGGTATGGTCGTAAACAGAGAACGGGAAATACGCAATTTTAAAGAAACTCCTTTTTATAGAGTAATCGGTGACTTTACAGACGCCAATATCGAAGCAGAATGGAAAGCGGTAGAGGGTTCTATATACTTTGCTTCTCCAAAACTTTATAAAGAAAATGGTTTTCTGGAAAAAACAGACGCACAGGCGCTGATTACTTCATTTGATGGAAAACCAGCTCAGATAAAAACTATTGAAAAAGGAATTTCAAAAAAGAAAGCGCCATTGCTTTTTAATCTTGCCGAGTTGCAGGCGGAATGCACCAAACGCTTCAAAATCAGTCCCGATCAGACTCTACAGATTGCGCAGGATTTGTATGAAAAGAAACTTACCACTTATCCTAGAACGGACGCAAGAGTGCTGACAACCGCAGTTGCAAAGGAAATTGATAAAAATTTAAAACAATTAAAAAGCTATTCACCGACACAAATTTTTGTTGATAATATTTTAACAAATAAACGATATCAGAATATTGCAAAAACGCAATATACAGATGATAATAAAGTAACCGATCACTATGCCATTATTCCGACAGGACAATTGACAGAGCTTGCGTCATTAAACCCACTTCAAAGCAAAGTATTTGAATTGATTGTACGACGGTTTTTGAGTATTTTCTATCCACCAGCAGAATATCAGACGTTGAAGCTGATTATCGGCATCGAGAAAGAATCCCTATTTTCTTCTGCTAGAGTACTAAAAACTCTTGGATTTCTCGAAGTAATGGGAAAAACACTAGAGGACGCTGACGAAGAGGAAATTCCCTCTGAACGGCAAATGAACAACAACGCATCACCAGATGCAAAATCAGAAGAAACTACTAGCAAAGAAAAACGGAACAATTCTCAAAGATTGATTGCATTGGCAGATACTTTGAAACAGGGTGAATTTGTCCCTGTAAATGGTTTTGAAATCAAAGACAGCAAAACTTCACCACCCAAAAGATACACTTCGGGTTCTATGATTCTTGCTATGGAAAATGCGGGACAGCTTATTGAGGACGAAGAGCTTCGTGCTCAAATCAAAGGTTCTGGAATTGGAACAAGTGCAACACGAGCAGAAATCATCAAAAAGCTGATTCGTATTGGGTATTTGAATCTAAATAAAAAAACACAAGTTATTACGCCCGAAAATTTTGGTGAAATGGTATATGAAGTAGTTGCATTAACAGTACCAGCACTGTTAAATCCCAAAATGACTGCTTCGTGGGAAAAAGGGCTTGATGGCATTACCAATGGAACTGTTGATGTAAGAGAATACCGTACAAAACTGGAAGACTTTATTCGAAAAGAAACAATACATATTCGTGACAGCGATTTATCAGAAAAATTAGCATCTCAAATCAGTCCATTTACAGGGAAAGATGCCAAAGGACCTGGCGTGCGCAGAAAAATTGGGGTATTATGTCCTGTATGCGGCGGTGAAATGATTACAACACCGTTTGGTTATGGTTGTTCCAATTATCAAAAAGATGGTACAGGCTGTAAATTTGTAATAGGAACTATCGCAGGTAAAGACTTAAATGAGGATCAGGTGAAAGAATTACTAAGTCAAGGAATCACACAGACAATCCGAGGGTTCAAAGGCAAAAATGGAAACCGTTTTGATGCTTGTCTGTCTCTGGAAAAAGATGCAGACGGAAAACATTCCATCAGCTTCAATTTTGAGAATGTAGAAGCAAAAAAACTAAAAGATGCTGTTTGTCCTCTCTGTGGCGGTGACATTGTAAAAACGCTGTTTGGTTATGGTTGTTCCAATTATCAGAAAGAGGACCCAGAGCATAGCTGTCGGTTTTCTATCAATAGTAAAATTGCTGGTGTGAAGCTAAGCGATAAAATCATAAAACAATTGCTGGCACAAAAAAAGACAGATGTTATTCAAGGATTTATTTCTAAAAGCGGATCTAAATTTGACGCCTCTTTAAAATTAAATGAAAAGGGACAGGCGGTCTTTGATTTTCCAGACAAACCTGCACTGGCTGAAACAAATCTTGCATGTCCAAGATGTAAGGCGCATAAACTTAAAAAGGGGCAGTGGTATTATGAATGTGACTGCGGATTTAAGGTTGGGCATACGATAGCGCAAGTTTCTATCGCTGAAGAAGTGATACAGGAGCTTTTTATCAATGGAAAAACAAAAGAAAAAGTAACTGGTTTTATTTCAAAAGCTGGAAAACAGTTTGATGCATATTTAAAATACACCGACGAAAAAATACAGTTTGATTTTGAAAATCAAAATCAGAGTGAGTCAGCAACAGAAAGTCCCGCACAAAGAACATTACCTTGGGTGGATACAGAACAAGCATCCGATGAGTATTGGGAATCTTTAATGGCAGGAGTAGCAGAAATTTAATTGGAGCTGTAGATTCGGAATCTTTTTTGTCTGATATCACAAGAACATATATAAAAATGGAGGATTATAAAAATGGAACAATTACAAATCAATCATCTTTACAATTTAGAGGAAACTATCGCGGCGCCATTTTTTGATGGAGCAATATATCCTTGGGAACTGCTGCCCAAAATGGGGGCATATATTATTGAGCTTGGGAATTCGCTTTCAGACGATTTGTTTGAAAAACGCGGCGAAAATATTTGGATAGCAAAATCAGCGAAAGTAGCTCCAACAGCATGTATCAATGGTCCATGCATCATTGACGAAGAAGCAGAAATCCGTCACTGTGCATTTATCAGAGGCAATGCTATTGTTGGAAAGGGAGCTGTTGTCGGCAACTCTACAGAGCTTAAAAATGTCATTCTCTTTAATAAAGTACAAGTTCCGCATTATAACTATGTTGGAGACAGTATTCTTGGTTTTAAATCACATATGGGCGCTGGTTCGATTACTTCCAACGTAAAAAGTGACAAAACACTTGTTGTTGTCAAATCCGCTTATGGGAACATTGAAACGGGACTAAAGAAAATGGGTGCAATGATTGGTGACAATGTAGAAGTCGGATGCAATAGTGTATTAAATCCGGGTACTGTAATTGGCCGAAACACAAATATTTATCCAACATCTATGGTACGGGGATTCATCGAATCAAACAGTATTTATAAAAAACAAGGCGAAATTGCAGCCAAAATGAAATAAAAGAAACAGATAAATATCGTATAAAAATCAACAGTCGCATAGATATCTGAAGTATCAACATATTTGATATTTTTTTGACAAAATAAGTATTTTTTAATTGATATTTTGTTCAATTTATGCGAGAATATTCATATGCAGGTAAATTATAGGCAAATAACGTCCTGTAAATAACTGGCAAGTTATTGATATGCCAGACTTTTCATAAGGAGTTTTAGTAATAGTTCAGCCTACGGCTTTCTGTTACGAAGTTTTATAAGCTTTTCTTGAGAATGTCTTGCATTCAAAATATAAGTTATGTAATCGAAAGGAGTTTTCACATGATTTATTCAAAAGAAGTTGAAGAGATGTGTACAGTTGCACGTGATGGCAATCATGGCTGCGCGCCCATCCCAGAAGAAGCAAAATGGGTAAAAGCAAAAGACGTGAAGGATATTTCCGGTTTTACACATGGTGTAGGCTGGTGTGCACCACAGCAGGGTGCCTGCAAATTATCCCTGAACGTAAAAGAGGGGATCATTCAAGAAGCATTGGTTGAAACAATCGGATGTTCAGGCATGACACACTCTGCAGCTATGGCAGCAGAGATCCTTCCAGGCAGAACGGTTATGGAAGCATTAAATACAGACCTTGTATGTGATGCAATTAACACTGCAATGAGAGAGTTATTCCTTCAGATCGTTTATGGACGTTCTCAGTCTGCTTTCTCTGAAGATGGACTTCCTGTTGGTGCAGGTCTTGAAGATCTTGGTAAGGGTCTGAGAAGCCAAGTTGGAACAATGTATGGTACTTTAAAGAAAGGACCTCGTTATCTTGAAATGGCAGAAGGTTATGTTACAGGGATTGCACTTGACGCAGATGACAAAATTATCGGTTACAAGTTTGTAAGCCTTGGTAAGATGACTGACTTTATTAAGAAGGGTGATGATCCAAATACAGCATGGGAGAAAGCTTCCGGACAGTATGGACGTGTTGCAGATGCTGTTAAGATTATTGATCCTAGAACAGATAAGGAGGTAAAATAATTATGGCATTATTCGAATCCTATGAAAGAAGAATAGATAAAATTACCGAAGTTTTAAAGAGCTACGGTATTAATTCCCTTGAAGAGGCAGAACAAATTACAAAAGATGCTGGTCTTGATGTTTATGAACAGGTTAAAAAAATTCAGCCTATCTGCTTCGAAAATGCATGCTGGGCATATACAGTAGGCGCAGCTATCGCTATCAAAAAAGGCTGCAGAAAAGCAGCAGATGCAGCAGCAGCTATTGGTGAAGGTCTTCAGTCTTTCTGTATTCCTGGTTCTGTTGCAGACAACCGCAAAGTTGGTCTTGGACACGGCAATTTAGGCAAGATGCTTCTTGAAGAAGAAACAGATTGCTTCTGCTTCCTGGCTGGACATGAATCATTTGCAGCAGCAGAAGGCGCTATTGGTATTGCTGAGAAAGCAAACAAAGTTCGTCAGAAACCATTAAGAGTTATCTTAAATGGTCTTGGCAAAGATGCTGCTGAAATCATTGCACGTATCAACGGATTTACATTTGTTGAAACAGAGTATGATCCTTATACAAATACAGTAAAAGAAGTATTCAGAAAATCTTATTCTGATCCAGAAGGACCTCGTGGCAAAGTAAATTGCTATGGTTCAAATGATGTTTGTGAAGGCGTTGCTATCATGTGGAAAGAAAACGTTGACGTTTCTATCACAGGAAACTCAACAAATCCAACAAGATTCCAGCATCCTGTTGCAGGTACATACAAGAAAGAAAGAGTTGAAGCTGGAAAGAAGTATTTCTCTGTAGCTTCAGGCGGTGGTACAGGCCGTACACTGCATCCTGACAATATGGCAGCAGGTCCTGCTTCCTATGGTATGACAGATACTTTAGGACGTATGCACTCTGATGCACAGTTTGCAGGTTCTTCCTCAGTTCCTGCTCACGTAGAAATGATGGGACTTATCGGTATGGGTAACAACCCTATGGTTGGCGCTACCGTTGCAGTTGCAGTTTCGATTGAAGAAGCAGCGAAGGCAAACCGTTTCTAAAAACGGCAGGGAAGTTCTAAGAAATAGTGTAAAATCAAGGGCTATCGTTGACAGGGTGTGTTGGCGGTAGCCTTAAATTTTGCCATGTAATAGACAGATAATAGACGAGTAATAGACATATGGTAATAGACAAATGCTAAACATAAAAATGCCGTTACCCAAAGTAGGGGTTCTTTCTGATATTTGGGTAACTCCGCTATTTTCGTTTTGCTTTACTAAGCCAATTTAGTGGCTTATAGCAAATCCAGAAAATGCGCGAATACCCAAAGTACAGAAAGAACCAAAGTAGGAGGGTAGCGGTTTCTTTTTGGAATGAATAAAGGGCATCTGCATATTGCAGACACCCCACTTGCATAAGTTTATTTATCTCTGTCATATCCGCATACTGTACCAAGTGGATAGTCGCAACGAATATCTAAATCTAGGCTTTTTAAAAAAAATAAAACTCCATGATTGCCGTTTCCTTTGAATGTCTCCGCATAACTGTATAACTCGCAATGCTTAAAGATGCGTTCTCTTAAATCTTTTATTTTGGGAAGTAATTTGTTATATAGTTCTAATACAAGCAATTCTCGGATGAATGGCTCAAATTGTTCTTCAAGCTGATTTTCATAGTAATGTATGAGTTCATGCAATATAACGCTTTTATCCGTGGCATATTTCTTGTTAATTTCAATTTTATTCTCACTGCGATAGAAGCAGCCGTTAAAATCATCATTATCGACTATGTACAATCTCAATTTATCTATACCTAAAAATATACCGTCTGTTACTTCTGATACTATTTGGATTATGTCATTTAGCAAAGAACCATCTTTTAATAACATATCTTCAAAGTATTCTTCTTCGCAATCAAAACATAATCCTTGCAGTTCGTATTCCTCTGGTGTGCGATTACTCCACCATTCATCATAAGGTTTACTAAGTTCCTCATTGATTTCCATTATGTGACCTCTCTTTCTAAAATATGGTTCTATGTAACGGTTATTGCTTATGCTTAGAATATTGTACCGGACAGTAAGGAATAATCCTTTAAATGCTCTAAAGTGATATTTTGTACATATTCAAGAATGGCAGCAGTATCATAAGAGAAATTATGTTCGTCCAGCGCATCATTATTCAATAAATCTTCGGCTATTGCCTTTGCTATGTCGGTTCTATTCATCAGCAACACCGCCTTTCTGCAAGCTGTCCAATGTCTGGATGGCAAAATGCACGCCATCATGTGTGATATGGAGAAAATCGTCAATAGTTCCTTGAATATAAGCAAAATTCATAGCCTGTTCTGGTGTCTTAATATCTCCGTTATCCTCTACCATGTTGATAAGTGTTTCTATAACTGTCCTTATCAGTTCTAATTTGCACTGTGCCGTAAAAGCGGTATCAATTATCTCGTTCTTACTCATTGTAAAATCTTCCTTTCTTTTGGTCGGGAAGTATGCTACAATGAACATACTCCCTTTAATTGTTTTGATAGGCGGTTACTGGGTAGCGGCTCTATGGTATTTGCGGTACTGTAGAGCCTTTTTAATTGCTACAATCAATCTGTATCAACTCCTTCCTATTTTGTGATTTTCTCCATTTCGGATTTTAGTTGCTCCATTGTTCTATGGGTATATATCTTTTCGGTAATATCCTCTATGGCGTGTCCTACAATCAACTTTAAAATATATTCATCAACATTACACGCTTTTGCCTTTGTAATGAATGTGTGCCGGGTTTCGTGAGGGCGGTGCTTCATTTTTAATCTGTCCATGGCCTTTTGAAATCTCTTGCGGTATTTGTCATAGGTCATATATGTACCCTGCTGCCCGTTTACATCATTGAAAAGATATCCAGATTGTAGAGTGGCGGCTTCTTTCATACGGTTTTCAATTAACGGTTTTATTACTGGATGGATAGGAACAATTCTATTTTTACCGGCATCCGTTTTCAAGCCGCCTTTCATGGTTCCGGCTTCAAGGTCGATATCTGTAATTTGCAATATAGATAATTCTTGCGGCCGCCAACCGCTGTATATTCCTATCAATACCATATCAGCAAAAGGTATCAAGTCTTTGCTATCCCATAACTGTTGAATTTCTTCATCTGTAAATGGCACAGGCTCTTTTGTGCGCTCCCTTTTAATGGGATTGCCGTTTGCAAACATTACAGAAGCATAATCCTTATCTACAATATCATGCGCTACAGCATACTTATACATCATGTTGAACAGGCTTTTGATTCTGCCCTTTGTGCTGTCTCCGACATCTGCATTTAAGATAGTACCCTCTAAGTGTGATACTTTTATATCTTTCATCCGCATATCATAAAGACCGTTACAATAAGCGTATGCCGCTGTGATGGTTCTGATACTGGACGAATTGGAGAGAGTAGGGAAATATCCCTCATTCCATTTTTCATATACTTCTGAAAAAGTAATGCTATCCGCTTTAATATCATACGGATTTTCATTATATTCAGCGAGAGCAATCATAGCTTCTTCACGAGTGGCATAATAGCCGATAGTGAAGCGTATTTGCTTGCTTTTACCTGTATCGGCATCCAGCACCCATTTATCAGTTTTGACAGCCCTAAATGGTTTTGAACGTTTTCCAGGCAGTTTGTAGATTGTTCCGTATCCATTGGGTAATTTTGTTGGTTTACCATTTCTGATACGTGGTTTTGTACTGGTAGGGCTATTCATAGGATAACCGCAATGAGGGCAGGCAGCAGCCTTGTCAGATACATCATGTTTACACTCCGGACATTTCAATAATGCCATGAGATCACTTCCTTTCTGTAGACAGAACCAAAGCTATTAGTTAGCTTCATTCAATCGTTAATTCTTCCAAGTTAAAATATCATTCTGTTTCAAAATCTATGTATTCAAGCCAAGATAAATAATCCTCCTTTGTTTTTTCTAATCTATATTGTTGAATGCACTTTTTGAAATCAGAATAATTTTGAATATTGATACCATAATCAAAAGATTTACCTTTTTTATCTCTTCGTTCCAAACGCTCTAGTATTTTTTCTTCCATTTCATATATATGTTCTTCAATATCTCTAATCAGGTTCCCGTTATCATCAGTTATAAGTTTAGGAAGTTCTGCGGCAGTTAGGACATGACGATGATATGTGAAGAATTTACTTCTATAGTCTTCTAAAATTTCGTCTGATAATTTTTTATCTTTGCTTAATGTTTCGATTATTTCTCGCATTTCAATTGATAACCTTTGTGATAGAATGTCGATTATTCGACTTTCATTGAGTTTCATTTCTAGTTGTTCATAATCTTTATCACGAGCAGTCAGACTTTTATCAAGTTTGATATATGAATTGTTTTTAGCGAGTGGATGCGAATAAAACAACATTTCTTGAATTGTTTTGATAATATTTATTGAAATAGCACTTCTGCTAAAAAAAGCATCAATAATATGTTTCTCGGATACTGATAGGCTTGCTATTTCATCAATAGTAATATCAGTTAATCCAGTTACCATTGAAGCAGATGCCGCATTTCCGGTCAAATGCCGTGTGGTAACTGTATTATCAATAAGCCAGTCAGCAGATACATTAAATTTCTTTTTGTAAGCAAGTAACATTTCTGCATCTATTTTTACATCAGGTGTGTTGCTTTCAACTTTTTTTACTCTTGATGGACTAATGTTAAAGCCCATATTGTAAAAATCATTACACATTTCATCAATAGAATAAATTTTTGCATTTGGGTCTTTGTCCCGTCTTTTCTCTGAATACTCCACACGAATTTCCTTAAATCTGTTTTCCATAATGCCCTCCATAAAAACGAACCAAAATCATAATAGTTCGCAAAAACAATAAAAATCGAATTTTTTTAATGAGTTTGTGATGTTATGATATATTAAAAACAACAACACGAACCAAAATAAAAACGGTTCGATTTGTAAAACTAGAATACCACTTGCAAGTGAAATTGTCAACAACAACAAATTTATTTGGAGGTAATTTTATGTGTAGAAAAGATATTTGTAACAAAGACATTAGAGAGTATGCAAAAAATTATAATATTCCGTTATGGAGGATAGCATCAAAACTTGGTATCAATGACGGAAATTTCAGTAGGAAATTGAGAACCGAGTTACCAGAGGAAAAGAAAGCTGAAATCAGAGTAATTATTGATGAACTGGCAGCAGAGCAGTAAGGCGGTGATGATATGAGCGAACCTATTTTTGAATGTGCAAATATCCCTGTTGCAGTCGCTTCTAAAGCCTTAAAGGTAGATTGTCAGACAGTAAGGCTATTACTTCAAAGCGGTGCGGTAAATTGGGGAATTGCATACCATAGGACACCAAAGAGCCGACAATATTCTTATCTGATTTATCCTAAGAAGTTCTACGAGGAAACAGGCTTCCTTTACAAAGGAGGTACATCAGAATGAAAATTTTTAAAAAATACCGATTGAAAAAGCAGCAAAAGGCGCTGATGCGTAAGTACGCGATATATGAACAGTTGCAGACGGAACATAGCGGTGATGAACATTTTTATAGATGCACACAGAAAGAAATGGATGCCCTTGATTCAGAAGCCGAGCATATCCGGGGGATTTTGGAAGGGCGGTGGGATGAATGACAAGTACAGAAATATTTGAAAATAATCTGCTGTTCTTTAAAATAATGAAACGCTATGGAGATAAAGCACAATGCAGATGCCCGGCACATGATGATAAACACGCTTCATTGACAATCACAAAAGGCAGAAAATGTACTTTATTCTACTGCCATGCAGGGTGTACCGTTGATGCTGTCCTAAATGCAGCAGGACTTGAAAAGAAAGATACCTTTTATGATGTAGAGCCGAGAAGCCCGAATTGGAAAGCCTATGTTGAAGCTAGGGAAAAACGCCGGATTGAAGCAGTTTGCAATTACGTTTCTATTAATGGTACTTATGCTTTTACAAAAGTTCGGTGCGAGGGCAAGAAAATCTTGTATGGCAGAATGGAGAATGACCGCTTTATATATGGATTGCCAAGAGATACACCAAGAAAGAGTTATAACCTAAATTCCGCATTGAATTATAACGAGGAGGGGACCGGGACTTTCAT
>CAJUKA010000039.1 GCA_910586585.1 uncultured Lachnospiraceae bacterium | reverse complement strand
GCATGGGGGAGCAGTAAAGCGGCGGGTAGCCGTCCACCGTCCGCAGGACGGAAAGGTCTCCGCTCCGCTTCGGTCGGTGCAGAGCAGACGTCCCCCGAACGTCTTGCACCCCGGAGGGCGCAAAGGCACTTTTGATAGAGCGTAGCCTGTCGAAAGTGCTTTTGCGTTACTTTCGGGAAAGTAACAAAGCCTTGCGCCTGTCGGCGCAGTAAAATTAGTATATAGAATGTGGAGGATATGTCTATTGGAAAGGACGATTAGCGGCATGATGGGGAAAGGTTCAGTCAATCACAATACGAGAGCCTTTAGCGCAAAGAATGTAGATAAGGAACGAAGCCGGGATAACGTGGAATTTTGCCACTCGGATATAAAAGAGGTCTATCACAATCTTTTTGATGAAGCACTGGAACGCTACAACGCAAAGCAGAAACGGAGTGACCGAAAGATTGACGATTACTATGAGAAGATACGCCGGGGAAAGCAGGAGAAATTATTTTATGAGGTAATCTTTCAAATCGGCAACAAGGACGATATGAACGTGCAGAGTAGTGAGGGGCAGTTGGCGAAAGAGATTTTATGTGAATTTATGAAGCAGTTTCAGAAAAGAAATCCGAACCTGTTTGTATTCTCAAGCCACTTGCATATGGACGAGCAGACACCGCACATTCACATTGATTTTGTCCCTTTTATCCGTAACAGCAAGCGTGGACTTGATACGAGAGTTTCCCTCAAAGGTGCATTGTCGGAACAGGGATTCAAAGGCGGCACAAGGGGAATGACGGAATGGAATGAATGGATTGAAGCGGAGAAGCAGGAACTTTCAAAAGTCATGGGGCGGCATGGCGTACAGTGGAAACAGTTAGGCACACATAACAAGCATTTGTCTGTACTCGATTTTGAGAAGCAGGAGCGACAGAAAGAGGTTGCGGAACTGGAACAGACAATCTCCGGCAGTAAAGAGGAATTATCTGACATTCTTCATCAGCAGATAGCGGCAGGACAGGAAACGGAACAGATACGGAAAGAGGGCGAAGCGATCCGGCAGGAAGTATCGGAACTTACCGCAACAAATCATCTGCTGAAAGAGCAGACGGAAACGCTGACAGAGGATAAAGAAAAGCTGTTATCCGAAAATGAAAAGTTGGAGAAACAGCAGAAAAAGTTACAACAGGAAATAAATAAAATGGTACAGTCAAAGGAAGTCATGGAGCGCAATATACACGCCTATGATGAAGATGTGAAATGGCAGTTGGCAGAGCCGGGGGCATTGATGAGCGCAAAGAATTATCGGGATAAAAAGGCACTCCCGCTTGTAGAGAAATTGAAAGAGGTCGTTAAAAATCTGACTATCAAGTGCGTACAGCTTACGGAGCAAAGCAAGAAATTTTCTGCCAAAGTGGACGGGCAACAAATACAGATTAGCCACTTGACGGATAAGGTCATGGAGCAGAGCGACACCATAGACCGCTTGCAGGAAAAAGCGTCTGATTTGGGGCGTTTGGAGCGTCATTTAGGCAGAGAACAGGTGCAGTTGATATTAGAACGGTCAAAGGCGTTAGAACAGGCAGAACGGTCAAAGAAACGCCCGAAACGTGCCTTTGAAATGAGCCGATAGGAAAGAGAGGATTGATTTGATATGACGGATATGGAAAAGAAAGTTATGATACGGTTATGTACTAAAATCGTGGCAGAAACAGACCTTTACGAAACGGATAATGAAGTGCAAAACATGATAGACTGGGTATGCCTTTCGGAGCAGATAAAGGAAAACAACAATACAATCCGAAATCTGACCGGGGAATATAAGAAGATAGAGCCGGATTGCCGGGAGGGAGTGCGGGCGCAGTTGGAGCGTATGAAAGAACTCTGCAAAGAACGCAATAATCTGTATGAAAAGCAGAACGATTTGAAAGGGCAGAAATGGAAGATTGAAAAATCGTTGGAACGATAAGAAGTGTGTGGCATGGCGGCTGCCATGCCACATATTTATGTGGAAAATGGAAAGTGGGAGTGGTATAATCAAAAGAAAGTAAATTTTAGTGTTTTGCGTAATAAAGCAATCATATGTATCCTAGATAAAATGAAATTATAAAAAAGGAAGTTAATTATGAAAATCGGTATCATATCGGACATACATGGTAATATTATTGCACTCAAAGCCTGTATTTCATACATGAAATCGGTTCCTTGTGATGAATACTTTTTTCTTGGAGATTATATTTCAGATACTCCTTACACACGGGAAACGATAGATTATGTGTATGATTTTTGTTCAAAGCATAATTGTATATTCCTTAGAGGAAACAGAGAAGATTATATGTTGGAACAAAGAAGGATAATTGCGCAAGGTGTTGAAAATGGAAAATGGAGATGGAATTCGGCTACAGGCAATCTTTTGTTTGCATATAGGCAATTAAATGAAAAAGATTTTCTTTTTTTTGAACATTTACCAATTTCCTATCAGTACTCAAAAATGGGCTATCCAGATGTAACTATTTGTCATGGTTCTCCTGTAAGTTCCCGTGAGCGTTTGCTTATTGAGGGGGAAAATACCAAAGAATGGTTAAAAAAGATTAATACAGATTATTTGATTTGTGCACATACACATTTGCCGGGTGAATTGGAATATCAAGGGAAACATTATTATAATTGTGGTTCAGTAGGAATTGCTATTGGCATTTGCGGTTATGCGCAGTGTATGATTATTGAAGATTTTTGTACAAATGGTAAGATAGCATGGAACCCTACTTTTTTAAAGATTCCTTATGACAATAAGAAGGTCGTGCAGGATATAAGAAAAAGCGGTTTGCTTAGTAAAGCACCATGGTTTGTAAATAGTAATATACAAATTCTCTTAACAGGAACTGACTATTCATCACAATTAGTTGAGTTGGCGAATAAATTGGCAAGAGAAGCGGGGGAACAGGATTCTGAAGATGAGAAGTATTGGAGAGAGGCAGCACAACGGTTGGGAATACCTGATTATAGGTAAAAAATAATCGAATATATTCTTTCCATTTTAGAAATAGTATGCATAGTAGAATTTTCCTTAACTGTATAAAATACATGGTGCTAGCACCATGTATTAAGGTTGGATAAGGAGAAAAGAGGTGTCGTGTTACGCATTAGGCGTTTTGAAAGTCTTATTTTGCGAGAACTTTCAACTGTAAAATGAACGTAGGGGATATTCTGTACTTTTATCATTGAAAACGGCTTTTATTGCGTAACATTTCAAAAATGAGTTGCCAAATTGCCTGGATTTGCTATAATAAATGCGTGGCAACATTTTGGCAACAGAAAATCAGCAAGCCATAATAAATGATGTAATTGATGTAAAAATAGGCGTGTATTTGCACAAAAATTAAATAAATACAGTTAAGAACAATAAAGAACACGCCGAGTTCGAATAGACGATTGAAACGCTGATAGCCTGTATATATGCAGGTTTTCAGCGTTTTAATTTTTCCCTGGTTCTATTCTGGTTCTAAAAACAGAGTGTATGCTCATAATTTCAATACTGGGCAATGTATAGCTGATTTATAATGTAGACGTAATAGTATCATTTAGAACCAGAGAATAAAAATCAGATAATGGAGATTAGGAAGATGATAACTCCTATTTGGGCTGGTCAAAATGCTCTGAATTTTGTATCAGAGAAGCAGGTGGAAAAATGATTGCACTTTTGTAACAGGCTGTTTATAATATAAAGAAAGGAGAACAAATGAAAAAGACACCAGATTATGACAACGTGTTTAAGACCATGAAAATGAAACATAAGAGACTGTTCATTTCTGTCATTAATGACGTGTTCAAGAAGAATTATCCAATGAATGCAAAAGTAGAAGTCTTACCCTCGGAGGGGTATCTGACTGAAAATGAAACAGAGGATGGAAGCAAGGAGATTGAAGAACAGATTTCAGATTTTCTGATTAAGATTGGAGGCGAAGTCTATCTGTTGGAATGCCAGAGCTATGATGACGGCTCGATGGCAATTAGAATTGCAGAATATGCTTTTATTGTTGCAAGGCAGTTTGCAGCGTGGGATATTGGTCATGCAGTGATTCCAATGCCGCAGTTTTCTGTTATTTATATCAAAAAGACTGACAAAACGCCAAAGGCAACAACTATTACTTTTCAATTTCCAGATGGACAGACAGTTGATTATGTTTCAGAAAACGTGATAATAGAGAATCTGACAAGGGAGCATATCATTGAGAAGCGGCTGTTTCCATATATACCATTTTATATTGCAAGGTATGAGCAGGCTGTTTCGTCAGAGGGAGTAGTGAATCAGGCAGTAGAGGATTTAATATACTTTCGTGATGAAATGCTAAGGCTTCATCAGGAAAGTGAGTTATCTGCTCTTGAAATGACAGATCTGATGGGTTTTGTGAATACAATAATTACACATATAACAAATGGAAATAAGAATGAAGAAAGGCTGGTGAGTATAATGGGCGGAACGGTTATAGAAACGGAATCTGATAAAATTAAGATACAGCTGATCGTTGAACTTGGGCAGGAAGATGGTCTTGATGATGCTGCAATATTGAAAAGGATGCAGGAAAAAATCATTGGTCTGCCAGCAAAGAGAGCAGAGGCTTACCTGGAGAAGTACAGAAAACAGCCTGAGAAAATTATATAAAATAATTCAGTGCAGAATTTGATTTACTGCTGTATCAATATAAAACTTAATACATTAACACATCAGGGAGTATTCCGGTAAACGGGTACTCCTTTTTTGATGGACAAAGGAGGAACAACACAATGAACAAACCAATGACAACTGAGGACCTGTTCAACAAGGTCTGTCACATTTTAAAAGAAAAAGGCAGACTTCCAGACATTCTTGAATACGAGTCAGCGACAGGAAATCCTGTCCCTGTCACGACTTATGAGTATGAGCTGGGCAGTAAACTGGCTTATGGCGGAAATGAGGGCATTTATCTGGACTTCTGGATAGAATATTCAGCCGCCAGAGAAAAACCAGTGCAGAAGCTGGGGGTATTTAAAACACTGTATGAGAGCAGTGATGCGATGCGCACAATGGCTGGGCTGCTGGCTGATTTTATCATTGAAGAATCTGCTTATGTGAATGCGAATCTCGATGATTTTACCTGGGAAGGCGTGGATATTCATGCGTTTGACAGGGATGGAAAACAGTGCGGACTGGGCTGTACATGCCGCACAATGGAGGATGCGCTCAACAAAAAAGACGGACTGCTGGGAAAATTTCCAAAGGTTGTTGTGAGGGACAATGCCACAAGGAAGGAAAAGATTTTCCAGCAGGAGCCTGACAGTTCGGAAAACACTCAAAAAAAATTCTGTATAACAGTCACCGAGATTTTGAGAAAGGAGATTATCCTCAAAAGTGACAGTCCTGAACAGGCAGTATCAATTGTGGAACAGGCATATGCTGACGGGCGGATTGTACTGGATGCAGACGATCTTGTATGCGATCCTGAGACGGGAGAGACGAGGCGGATTGAAAAAGCAGGCTGTTATACAGATGAACAGGTTCAGTGTATGGAAGCCAGTGATTTCGTGGAACAGCCTTGAGAGGCAGTATCGAAAGCCAGCAGATATAATGGAAGAAGATACTTTTGTCAAATGACATATGCATAAATAAGGGAAGACGGGCAGAGAGTACCCTGTCTGCCTGCTGTTAAAAATGTGAAGAACAGGGATGTCAGAATGAAAGAACCGTTCCGTTATACAGACGAAACGGGATAATTGAATGACAGCCCGGAAAAGGAGAAGAAATATGGAGAGAACTATAACAGGTTTTGCAGAAGCAGTAAGGACAGAAACCATCAAAAAACTGGGAAGAGACTGTCAGATAACAATAGAAACAAAGAAGATAAACAATAAAGGCGTCTGTACCGGACTTCATATCCGGAAAAAAGGCATGGAACCGGAAACACTGGTTTATCTGGACAGTTATTTCAGGCAGTACCGGAATGGAGACATGACAATTCCGGAAGCAGCAGAATATGTGGCCAGAACCAGCAGGAAAAAGAATCCGTCTGTGGACATCAGGAAGTTTCTTGAATATGGGAAAGTGAAAGACAGAATTGTTTACAGGCTCATCAATACTGAAATGAACAGGGAGTTTCTGGATGATCTGCCGTATATGGAGTTTCTGGATTTGTCGGTGGTATTCTGCTGTCTGGTGATGGAGGATGACAGCCATGCATTTATATGGATACACAATGCACACATGAAACTGTGGGATGTGACAGTGGAGGAGCTGTACCAGTCTGCATCAGAAAACACACAGCGGATTGAAAAGCCTGAACTCATGGATATAGAGGAGGTTTTATATGACCTTATGAAAGATGAAGGCTGTTCTTTACAGGAAAATGACAGCTCTGTGGAAGAAAAACCAGGAAGAAATAAGAATGCTGGCAGTATAGAAAAATGTTCATCCGCTGTTCCCATGTATGTACTCAGCAACAGAGAGCGTCTGCAGGGAGCGGCATGTATGCTGTATCCGGACCTGTTAAGGAAAATTGCAGATACAGTGGACAGCAGCTATTATATCATTCCATCATCAATACATGAGGTTCTGATTATCCCTGCAGCCGGATTTACAGACAGGGACAGGATAAAAGCGATGCTCTGCGAGGTGAATGACACACAGGTAATACCAGAGGAGCGGCTTTCTTATTCGCTGTATGGTTATGACAAAAAAGAAAACAAAATAGAAATCTTATGTTAATGCTGCGTGCTGCATGGCAGGATTGCAAAAAAGAAAGGGCTGTGGTAAGATGGTTTCAGAATCAGGGAACAGATACATTCAGAATTGAACTTCATCAATGTCATGCGGAAGATGTTTTAAAAGATAAATCTTAAAAACGAAAAAATGTACTTTCACCAAAGCAGCTACAGGAGAGCGTTAAAATATGAAAAAGAAGGATAACATAAAAAATGTACAGGAAGCTCCAAAAGCACACCAAAATGAAGAAAATGTAAAGCAGGATACAGACAATCCGCATGACAAAGGCTACAAGAGAATCTTTTCAATCAAAAAGAATTTTCTTGATTTTATCAAAAAATATATTGCCTTCGACTGGATGATGGAGCTGACAGAAAAAGACCTTGAGCTGGTTGACAAAGAATTTATCACAGACCAGTTTGATACCTATGAGTCCGATCTTGTGTACAAGGTAAATACCAGAAAAGGAAGCGTATATCTGTTCTTCCTGCTGGAACTTCAAAGCTATAACGATTTCACAATGCCCTTCCGGCTTCTGGTGTATATCACCGCAATCTGGTTAGACTATTTTAAGAACTGTGACAAAGATGCCCGCAGGAAAAAATCCTTCCGTCTGCCCGCAGTCATCCCAATCGTGCTCCACAACGGCGGGCGGAGCTGGACAGCATCCAGCCGCTTTAAAGAGATGATAGACAAAGCGGAGCTGTTTGGAAACTATGTCGTGGATTTTGAATATGTGCTGGTATCTGTCAGGAATCTGGACCTGTCAAAAATCAGACAAAGCAATACGCTTGTGGACAACATCTTCCTTGCAGATAAAAAGCGGACACGGGAGGAATGGACAGAGAACATGTCGGAGCTTCTGCAGCGGATCAGGGAGATGGAAACAGAAGATCTGAATGAGTGGATCACATGGTTTTCGAATGTTATAAGGAAACTGAATGAAGAAGAGCGGAATCTGTTTATAGAGCAGATTAGGAAAGGAGATGTAAAACATATGTGTAGTTCATTTGAAAGACTGCTGATAAAAGAGAATGAACAGGGAAGGAGAAAAGGAAAAATCGAAGGAAAAATCGAAGGAAAAATCGAAGGGAAAATAGAAGGGAAAGCAGAGGCTGTTATAGAGTTTCTTGAAGAGTTAGGAGAACCATCTGATACATTAAGAAAACAGATCATGGAACAGACAGATATAACAGTACTAAGTAGATGGCTAAAAATAGTAGCAAAATCAGAAAGCATAGCAGAATTTGAGGAAGCAGTAGGTCTGGTGCAGTTATAGTAAAGGGAATGAATAAAGAGGAATATCTTTGTGTATACGGGGTATGCCTCTTTTTTCATGTCCGGCTAGTAGTTTAGAGGAGGTTCTCAAATAGTAACACAATTCAGAATACCAACATACACAGTTGAAAGGAGCGGAGATGAAAAGACTCAGTTATTTATCTGAAATCGCTGGATATGAGAAGATCGTCAAAGTCTGTGGAAACAAAGAGGCAGAAAGGCTCAATAAGGAAATCAGGTATTATGAGCATCTGCCACAGAAAAGGTTTGAGGCGGCATACAGCAGCGGAACAATCCCAAGGATTTATGCAGTCTATTGTGGAATGTATACTGTTGAAGAATATCTGGGCATCTCATAATTAGAATAGAAAATAAGGCACTCTAAATAAGAGAGCGCCTTATTTTTTTATGCACACGGACGCGGAAAGGAAATATGCAGCTAAGGCTGCCCGCGTCCGGCGCGCGAGTAGGGGAAGAGGACTCTTCCATACTCGATTGTACACGGGCATCCAGATGAAGTTTGACAGCAGAAGCTGACGGGTGCCCAGTGCGCAGGTAGAGAGAAAGATAAGTTTGTTCTGTTTTGCTTTTGAATGTTGGGATTTGTCAAAGATACTCAGGGATCATTGATAACACCTTATTTTAACCCGCTCTGAGATTTGATGTATTCTACTACAGCCGCCTTAGGGATTTTCCATATATTTCCGATACGGAAACCTTTCAGACTGCCATTTCCCAACAGCTCATATACACGGTTTTTGCCGATGCAGAGAGCTTCTGTAACCTCGTATGCTGTCATAATGTCCTGATACTGCTCTAACATAATTGAATCCTCCTGATTAAAATATAATAAATTTTTTACAATTTAATATTTAGTTGTTAAGGAATATATGATATTAAAAGGACTTTTTAGAAATTCACACTGGCAGGAACAAATAGAGTAAATAAATGCTTTTTGGATATGAATTAATAAAGTATTGTACTGAAAAGTTTGTCAGATAAAGGAGGGGAAGAACAAAATCAAAACAAATAAACCTTTAATCAGTGTCAGATCATTACAGCTCTTGCCGCTGGGGGCATTCAGCGCTTGTCAGAGCATATTTAATCATAGAACATCTAACATAAGAATAAAGGTAGTCTGGCATATCAACTGCTGTTTTCGATGGACAGATAAAAGACCAGTGAAGATTTAAATCAATATCTGTTCAGAATAATTTACAGGTGATAAATGATCTGTAATACAAAATGCGTGTTTATTATAGAGCACAATTGTTTATAAAAATCTATAAACAATTGTGCTCTATAACTATAATAACTAAATAAAGAATTATAAAATAAATTTATGTAATTTAATATAGTTAATATAGTTATTTAATTATATCAATAAAGATAATATAGTTTATATCAATATAAATATAATAGATAAAGATAAAATAGTTTATATTCAATATAAATATAAAATAGATAAAGATAATATATTTTATATTCAATATAAATGTAAAATAGATAAAGAATAATAGATTATATTCAATATAAGTATTTATAGAGTTAAAGTACATAATAACAGTATGAGTGATTATAAATATTGAAATAATCATTTTAGAATCTAAAAGCTGTAGTTATTTAAAATTAAATAAAGACAATTGTTGTGAGAATAAATCTAAACAGGGAGTGGTTCAATGGGAAAATCAAACAACATGGCAATGGATATGAAAAAAACAAGAATAATCTCAATCAGATGTACTTCTGAGATGGAGAAAAAAATAAAAGCAAAGGCAGATCAGCTTGGAGTATCTACAAGTGAGTTTATTATGGATGAAATAGAAGATGGATTGAAGAGAATTACAAAACATGACAGAAACCATGTAAGAGCATTGGTAGAGACACAGGAAAGTTTAAATAACCTCATATCCAGTCTGGAGCCTGAACAAAATGAACTTAAACAGAAACTGATAGATTTTTCGAAAGGGATGATGAAGATATGGCAATGTTAGTGATGATAAACAGTAAGAAATCAGCAGTATGGAATGGCATTCATTATGACAACAGTAATTTCAACAACGTGGATGCAGTAGAGAATCTGATTCATTATGTAACGAGGACCAGAGAAAATGAAGATAGAGCAGGTGATCTCATTATCTGCGGAGCGGCTGGTGCTGGCTATTATCAGACGGTAGAAGATACGATTCACATCGCATCACAAAGCTCGCCCTCCCGTATAAGTTGTTATCAGAGAGCAGAAGATATGATTCAGCAGTTTAAATATGTGCAGAATACATACAGAATTAACAGCAGGAAAGGAAGAAGGATGTATCATGAAGTATTGAATCTACTTGATATTGAGGCAGCGTGGCTTAATTATGATCCTTTTTGGTTCTGGAAAGTAGGGATAGAATGCTGTCAGGTATATTTCCAGTTGGGGTTTCAGGCTGTGTTTGCAGTTCATTATGAGGAAAGCAAGCACTATCATTTTCATTTTGCAGTAAACAGTATCAGCTATGTAGATGGAAGAAAGTGGCATACATCCTTTTTGGAAAAGAACCAGAGAGAAAGTATCTTTAACAATATTTTGAACATGAATCAGGTAATGGCAGGAAGAAAAGCATCGCCAATTGTGTATCTGAATCATGTTCAGGAGATTGAAGCATAACCTGTTTTATTCCTTCTCTTCATCCTCTGTCTGAATAAAGAGTTCACCGACAGGGACTTCAAGAATCCTGCTGAGTCTGTCGAGAAGCTCAAAGCGGATGCTGGAAGTCTCGTTGTCGATGATATTCTTGAAATTTCTGTAACTCATCATATCCATACGCTTATAGAGCCAGTATTTTGTATGTCCCTGTTCTTCTAAGATTTCTAAAATTCGAAGTCTGACCATTATAAAAACCTCCCATAATAATATTATAATACATATATTATGGGAAAATAATCATATTTATTCATATGTGATGCTTGAATATATTATTTATACATTATATAATATTACAGGCAGGTACTCGATGAATTGAAAAAGCAGAAGCAGTCTGCGCTTATTTTTCAAAATAATAAAAAAATTTTTAGGAAAATTTTAAGGTGTACAGTATGTGTCCAACCCTATGTTGTATACTGAAAATAAGACAAATAAATAAAGAATAGCTGGAAGAATCGGCTTTCAATGGATTCCTTTTATGAAAATACAGAGGAGATACATACAAGGAACGATTTAGAAAATGATATTGCCGAACAGCTTATATACACACTGTTATAGCGTGCAGAATACATTGATATGGAGTATGGAGAAAAGCAAAACAGGACCTTGCCCTGTAAGGAGTTCAGTCCTGCTTAGCCTGCAGTTCAATATAGAACTGCAGATATTGGTTCAGGCGGTCTCTTTCACGACTGCTTCCGGCACTCAGTATCTTTACGATTTCGTCAGGCAGTTCGGCAAGCGCCTTGTTGCTCTGCTTTCCTAAAACGATGTAGTCTAAACTGCAATCGAAGATTGTACAGAACTGAATCAGGTTTTTGAGTGAGAGGCTGGAAGTGGCATTTTCTACATGACTGATATGTTTGGGGCTGACTCCCAGCAAATCGGCTAAGGATTCCTGTGTGACTTTATGGTAGCGGCGTATTTCTGCTATTCGTGTTCCTATAGCAGCTAAAGTGTCATTTTTCATGTGTTACTAAACCTCCAACTTATAGTTTATGATGAAAAATTGTATCTCATAACGCATTAAATAGTATTGTTTTTTGTAAAAAACCTACTAAAAAGGTTTGATTATGTAGTATAATAGTGATAAAATAAATATAGTATTTATAAAAATATATAGAAGAAATTTATAGATATAGACAATACATTCAACAGCATGCGTATACTAAGAAGAAAGAAGAAAGAAGAAAGAAGAAAGAAGAAAGGAGGAAACTTATGGGTGAGGAACAAATGGATAAAGCAAACCGCATCTTATACATATACTCAAGACTGTTACAGGGGCAGATTCTGAAAAAGAGTGAGCTGGCTGAACGGATGGGGGTAAATGAAAAGACAATTCAAAGGGATCTGGATGATATCAGGAATTTTATGCACTGCAGCTATATAAAGCCCAAAAATGAGAAGCAGAACAAGGCTACAGAATTGCTGGTTTACGATTATCATGAGAAAGGGTATTGTTTCAAAAAGGAAGCACAGTCAAGGCTTTCTAATAATGAAGTGCTCGCAATCAGTAAAATTCTTCTGGAAAGCCGTGCATTTACCAAAGATGAAATGGCAAATATACTGGACAAGCTTATTGAGAACTGCATTCCGCGTGAGGACAGGGCATCCATCAATGATATGCTGAGAAATGAGCGGTTTCATTATGTAGAACTGCGCCATCATAAGGTATTTCTGGATAAGCTGACACCATTAAGCAAAGCAATCCGGGAGAGCCGCGTTATTCGGATAAAATACGGTAAAGTAAAGGGAAATGCGACCGTGGAGCGCAAACTGGAACCACTGGCAATACTGTTTTCTGAGTATTATTTCTATTTAGTGGGATTTATCGAAGATATTAACAAAGAGGAAGCATTTGAGAATCCTGATGATATTTTTCCGACAATATATCGCATTGACCGTATCAGAGAACTGGAAGTTCTGGACGAACACTTTAGAATACCTTATGCAAACAGGTTCGAGGAGGGAGAGTTTCGAAAACGCATTCAGTTTATGTTTGGCGGCAGACTTCAAAAAGTCAGGTTTCAATATACAGGAATGTCTGTAGAGCTGGTTCTTGACCGTCTGCCTACAGCAAGGATTGTGAGTGAGGAAGATGGAGTGTATTTGATAGAAGCGGAGGTATTCGGGAAAGGCATTGATATGTGGGTGCGGAGTCAGGGGGATAATATACAGGAATATACAGTGGTTTAGAATAGGGCAAAAATATTCGCATAAAAGTATCTTGTTAAATTCAGCTTTCGATTATAGAATCACTTTTTTATTTGAAATATTAAGAAGCGTATGAGGAGGATATAGTGGGTATAATGAATGAAAATCATTCAATAATAGAAGTTTCGGAGGATAATCGGAAACTTTTAAAAAGTAAAGATCAGTGTGATAAATACGACTACTTGGCGGCAGTTGCCTGTGGGGCTGTTGGCGGGATGATAGATATCTTTCTCGTAGGTGCGCCAAAGAGTAGTACATTAGGAAATTGGACGGATAAACAGGTAGATAATGCTGTGATGGGTTTTGCGAAGGCTTCGGGATGGAATCCAAGAGATGGTCAGCAGGGGAATCCTGCCAGTGCAATTGGTTTTTTGGAAAAACAGTTTAAGGTAAATTATGACCAGCGGCATTCCGCCGATGTAGAGAATTTATTTGATATGTCTACAAGAAATCATCATATGATGTCTCTGTCTCATTCACCGGATCTTGTAGGGTTATTTTTCTCATTGCTGAACCAGTTTACTTCCACCTCATCATTTATCGCAGATGGACAGTTAGTAACAATTAGAAGCGATACATATGAACTGCAGGGAGGAAATTTTGTAGCAAAACTGTTCTGTGGAATTGCTAATTGGTTTGGGCATATTATGTCTGATATAGCGGGAAGTTCAGGAAGCAGGGGAAATTCAGGAAGAGGAGCAGGTGTCGTAATCCCTTTTTATGAACTTTTCCAGTTCTGTAAATTTGGTTCTTTTCGTGTAGGACAGGACCGGCAGGATCTTGCGACAATTGCAGTGCGGGCATTTCAGGAAGGATATGATTTCAGGTTTGGGCTGGCATCTGCCATACCAGTTATAATTACGGATTTATCAATACGCCTGATATGGGCGCTGCGCCGCCGCTTCCAATATGGAAAAGCATTAAAGGAGTGTATCCCAACACATCAACATGATGATTTAAGAGTGATGCTGTTATTTGGAAATGGTACGCTTTGTATCATGGATGCGATTGATGCAGGCATCCGTTCAGGCGGTAATTTTTTAGCGTTCTTTATGCGTTTGAATATCATTGCATGGTTCAGATTTGTGACACTTGTGTTGAAAGAAGTATGCATCAGGCTTGGATTGACAGATGCACTGCAAAAGAATATTGAAGCGTTCAAGCGCATCAATGAAGCTCTTCTCATATATTTGCATGAACTGGAAGCAATTGATATTGAAGCGTTTAAGAAGGAAACAGAAGAATACAATGAGATTATGAAAGTGTTTACAACAGCGAAAACAAACAAAGAACTGAACCAGATTTTGTTGAATACATTTGACAGGCTTGGTATACAGAAACCTTGGAAAGGTGACTTTGATGAGTTTATGTCAAGTAGGAATAATACTTTAATATTTGATTAGTTATGTTTCAATGTGACCAATGTGGCTGTTGTTGCAGGAATCTTGATAAATCAGAAATGTATTCAAATCTGGACAGGGGGGATGGTATCTGCAAATATTTATCGGGAAATGAGTGTTCAATCTATAATGAGCGACCGTTGCTTTGCAGAGTTGATGAATGCTACAAATTATTTTTTAGTCAGTATATGAGTTTGGAAGAGTATTATCAATTGAATGAAGATATATGCAAAAAACTAAAGAAATCGGAGGAATGAAATATGCCATTACCAATTATTTTAGGTGTAGGTGCTGCAATTGCTGGAGTAGTAGGAGTAGGGAGCGGTATTTCTGGTGCGTCAAAAATGAAAGAGGCAAACGATACCATGAAAAATGCAGAAGAGCGTCATAAAAGGAACAATGAGAAACTTGAACGCTGTAATAAGACAACAAATGAAGAAATGGATAAGCTGGGAATTTTGGAGCTGAATATACTAAACGGTTTTGATAAGTTTGCAGATATGATAGAACAAATTCAAAATCGTCCTAAGTTTAAAGATATCAGAATAGAAGGAGTGGAGCTTCCAAAATATAATAAAGAAGAATTGCAGGAAGTATCGGTTGGGGCAGGAGTTTTGCTTGGAGGACTTGGCGGTGCGGCGGCAGGTACGGCTGGCGGTTTCGCAGCTGCTGGCGCAACGACATCAGCGGTGATGGCGTTAGGGACAGCTTCAACAGGAACAGCAATTGCATCACTTAGTGGTGCGGCTGCCACAAATGCCACTCTTGCAGCTTTGGGTGGGGGTGCATTATCAGCAGGTGGTGGCGGAATGGCTTTAGGTTCTGCTGTGCTTGGTGGTGCAACATTAGGTGTAGGACTGCTTGCAGCAGGTGTGATTTTTAATGTTACTGGAAGCAAATTATCGGATAAAGCGGACGAGGCGTGGGCTCAGATGAAAAAAGCTGAGGATACAATTAATAAAATATGCAGTTATCTGGATGATTTAAAAGGAACAGCCAAGACATATATTACTTCTTTAGAGGCAGTAAACAAAGCATATACAGATATGACTGGGAAGATTTCATATGCAGTCTATACGCTCCATAAGGTAGATTGGAATGATTTTTCAGAAGAAGAAAAGACAGCAACGCAAAATTCAATACTACTTGTAGGACTTTTACGCAAGATGTGTAAAGTAAGTTTGGTGAAAAAAGCAGAAACTGCTGATGAAATGAATGAGGTGAACCGGACGGAGGTTGACAGGACAATACGGGAGTCTGGACAGGTTATAGGGAGTTTGGGATTACAAGGGTAAGAATAGATGAATTTTAAAGCAGTATATTAATATTTTCCTATTAGATATGTCGGTGGTGAGGAGAAAAATATGATTATGGAATTTTCAAATGAAGAAGTGAAAAAAGAATACGAGACAAAATATGAGAATCTAAAGAAAATAGCTAATGAGAAGATCAACAATAATGCATATTTATGGGATGTAACTGTGCAAAAGTATGCATCAAAAATGATAAGGATCAACAAGATTCTCAGCTCTGAAGGAATAAAAAAGCAAATTACAAACAAAATGTTTAAAGATATTGAAACTTTTTTGAAGAAATGTGGAAATGCAGAGTTTCACATAGCCTTGGTTGGTGCTATTAAGGCAGGGAAGTCAACACTTATAAACGCATTATTAGGTTATGAGTATGCGTCAACAAAGGTTACACCTGAGACTGCATCATTGACAAAATTTAAAAAGGGTGAAAGTAATTACATAAAAGTATCTTTTTTTCAGAAGAATGAATGGGATAAATTATGGAAGAGTGCAGAAGATTCTAAAGCAGAAGTATTTCTTGAGGAGTATAAAAATCTAAATGCAGAAGAAGAAAAGAACAAGTGGTTGGATAAAAATGAACAAGAGTTTATATGTAATAGTCAGGATGAGTTAGTCGAAGAAATTCAAAAATGGACTTCTTCAAAATCAGCGTGTCATTATTTTGTGAAAGAAGTTGAAGTAGGTCTTAAAGATTTTCAGCTTCCAGAGGGCATAGTCTTAGTAGACACACCGGGGTTGGATGATGTTGTAGAATATAGATCTAATATAACAAGAGACTATATTAATAGAGCGAATGCAGTTTTGGTTTGTGTAAAGTCAGATGCACTTACAGGCTCGGAATTAAATACAATTTCCAGTGTATTTAGTAATACAAGGTATAATCCAGAAAAAGTTTATATAATAGCAACACAAATTGATACATTAAACAGACCAAAGGAAAATTGGAAAGAACAGTGTAATGAGTGGTTGAAATATCTTAAAGGAAAATCTGCATATGGTGATTTGAGATTAGCGGAGAAAAATTTGATTCCTGTTTCAGCATATTTATATACATTGTTGCGACAATATAATGAAATCACAGATGGTAGTGATAAATATTGGGATTTAGATTCGATTGTCAGAAAGTTCAGGATTAAGGATATTAATGAACATTATCATGAATTGCTGGATTTTACACAAATTGAGCGATTGAAAAATAAAATGCAGCAAGAAATTGTTGATAGATATAAGGAGTTGTTAATAGATGATATTAAAAATTCATATTCTTTATGTGAGGATTCCATTAGAGAAACCTTGAAGAATATTGAAAAAGCTCAAAAGGAACTTATTGAAGCCAGTAAAAATGGGATAGAGGAAATTCGCAAGAAACAGGAAGAATATAATAAGAAATATCAAGAAGCAGAACAAGATAAAAAGGAATTGGATGCTTTATTGAAAAAACTCAAAACTGTGACAACACAAAGGGCTGATGCGTTAGAGAAAGCAATTAAGAATTTGAATTAATATTGTGGGGGATTATATATGAATAAGACAACAATGCCTTTCCCATCTGCTGGTGGAATAATAGATAAAGTAATTAAAGCCGCAAAAGTGTTATGGAATATTGTTTCAATGATACCAGCTAAGGCTGCCGCAAAAGTAGATTCTGTTGATAAGAAGTCATCAATAGATGATATTGAACATATAATAGAGATTTTTGCTGATTTTAAAGAGCAAGTACATATAAAAGCAGTTGAAATTGAAAATGCTGCAAATGAAGAAATAAACTTTTATATTGAAGAATTAAAAAGTGTCTTATTTGAAAATCGCGATAAAGTGTCTATGTATGGAATAAGGATATCACGGATAGAGAAAAAAATAGATAAGATTGCGACAAGTATTAATGGGAGGATTGATTGTGAGATTTCAAAGAGAGTTTCTTTAGATAATGTAGAATGTGGTAATATTATGAAAATGCTTCCAGGTACGAAAAAAGAAAAGGCGATGTCAGAATTTTTGAACCTTACGATTAGAGAGGCAGTTGCTGATTATTTTACTGATTTTAAGGAAAGTATAGAAGAAATTTATGATGAGGTTGAGGAAGAAGTCATAGGAGTTGTGGAGCATCTTCAAAATCTTATTGAGAAAAATTTAAGGGATATTGAAGTTATTAGTGCTGATAATTATCAGGAAACAGCTGAAAAAGTAGTAGCGCAGTCAGAGTTTGTTTTAGATATCTGTGGTTTAACTGAAAGTATTATGGGAGAGGTGTAAAAATGGGGTGGTTTGGGAAAATTGGAAGAGCAATTGGAAGGGCAATTGGTGGAGCAGTAGAATGGGTTGGAACTACCACGGGAAGTACTTTTTTAATGGATGTTGGCTCAGAAATTCAAGATTTTTGTACCGAGAAAATTGCTTCTGAAAAATCATATGATAAAACAGAAGCTAACATTAATATGACAGCCAGGTTAAGTGATACGCTATCAGAGTTCTCAGAAGGATATTTTAAACAGGCGACGTCAATGGAGCATGCGTATATTCGTGAAGTTGAGCAGTTTTATGAATGGCTCATAGAGACAGTGGAGGAGGGGCTTGGAAAAGGCTATAATAAGGCAGCACTAAATAACGGAAGAAAAAGAATTGAGAGGGAAATTTCGGGGAGTATTAAAAATCCACTTGCAAGAAGAATGTCACTTGATGACGCAGAATGTTTAAAAATTTTAAAAATGGACTCAGGAACAGAAAAGAAAGAGGCAATGAGTAAGTTTACTCGAAAAGTAATCAATGAAGCTTCGGATAATCTATCAAAATCTGTGCGGCAGTCAATTAACGATCAGATGGAAGAGATTGAGGAGTACTTAAATGCCGTGTTAGATGAGCAGGAAAATGAATTGATGAATGCTAAGAGTTTCATTGATAATCTTTGCAAAAAGGATTTGTTGGATGAGAAAGACAAGGAAAAAAGCTGTGTAGCTCCTTTAATTATTCTGGCAGCAGTGAATGAGGTTCGAAAAAATTTAGAAGAGGCAGTGTAACATTATGGATTTTCAAATAGTTAAAGAAAAAAAGGTACAGAAAGAGGTTAAAAAAGTGGGGAATAAAAGGAATGGACAATATGAAAAATTATGTGATAGAATATCTAAGGTACAACAGCAAATTGATAAAATGAACTTGGATTTCAAAAAAGAAATTGAGGAAGTATCTGATAAGAATGAAAAGATTTTAGAAGAACTAATAGGTATACAGGAACTTCTGCGTATTATAATAGCAAATGAATTATTGGAAGATGTTGATATTTTGGTTCAAGAGTAATTTGTTTGAAGGACAATTATGGTTTTAGAGCTGTTTGAGTAGGAGATGTACTTATATTTGAGATGAAAGAAAATAAATGTTGTTTATGTAAAACTCAAAAGTTTCAATTATATATTATAAGAGTGTAAGCAGTTTACATAGACCGCATATATTCCACGACCAGCCGTCGTTTCCATGATTCAGGCAGAAAAGAAAATAATACAGAGAACACAGATGGGAGAACCTTTCGGGGTTCTCCTTCTTTGTGTGGAAGCTGCCAGCAGAATCTGATGAAACAGATACAGTACCCGTGGAACCAGATCCGGTCAGAAAACAAAACAAATCAGGAAACCAAAGAAGGAGGCAAAACTTATGGCAGCAAATGTTGAAACGATGTTTTACACAAGAGAAAAACCGTGGCATGGATTAGGCACAAGGGTGGAGGAGGCACCTGCATCAGCGGACGCATTACGTCTGGCAGGTTTAGACTGGCAGGTACTTCAGGAGCCGATCTTCACCGATCAGGGAGAAGTGATTACAGGCTACAAGGCAAATGTCCGGGACAGCGACCGGAGAGTGCTCGGCGTGGTCAGTGACCGTTATAGAATTGTCCAGAATCAGGAGGCATTCTCATTCACGGACACACTGCTCGGAAGCGGCGTGCGTTACGAGACAGCAGGCTCTTTGCAGGATGGAAGAAGGGTATGGCTTCTTGCACGGCTTCCAAGGGAATATATCATTTCCGGTGAAAGAATCTCGCCCTATCTTGTATTTTCGAATACGCATGATGGAAGCGGTGCGGTCAAGGTGGCGCTGACACCTGTAAGAGTGGTGTGCAACAACACACTGAACCTTGCCTTACAGACTGCAAAACGGTCATGGTCCATGATACACACTGGAAATATAAGCGATAAGATTCAGGAGGCAAAGGACACGCTGTTCATGGCAGAAGCCTACATGGAAAATCTGGGGAAGGAGTTTGAGCTGCTCCGTAAGCAGAAAATTACGGATGCACAGTTAAATGAATACATAGAACAGCTTCTTCCTTTAGATGAAGATGCGACAGCAGTACAGAACAAGAATATTACAAGGATCCGCAGAGATCTCACAAAGCGTTATTATGATGCGCCCGACCTGCAGCGTACAGGCTTTAACGCATACCGCTTTATCAATGCGGTGTCAGACTTTGCGACACACGCTGATCCGCTGCGCCGGACAGCAAACTACAATGAAAATCTGTTTGCGCGTACCATTGATGGAAATCCTATGATTGACAAAGCCTACCAGATGGTAAAAGCAGCATAGGGCGCAGACACAGGAAACGCACGGGCTGTTGCTTCATTATATTAATAGAAGTAACAGCCACGAAACATAAAACGGAATAAGAAAAAACACAGCGTGCCACAGCAGCACAGAAAGGAGACAGGCGTATGTACACAAAAATACCTATCAAAGATTCAAGCAGGGAGGAATGGCTGAAATTAAGGAAAACCGGGATCGGCGGATCTGACGCAGGGAGCATCTGCGGCATGAACCCATACAGCAACGCCATGAAAGTATTTCATGACAAGACCAGTGACACGATAGAGGAACAGCAGGACAATGAAGCCATCCGGCAGGGGCATGATCTGGAAGAATATGTCGCACAGCGGTTTATGGAAGAGACAGGACTTAAAGTGCGCCGTTCGAACTTCATGTACCGGAATCTTGAATATCCTTTTATGATTGCAGATGTTGACCGTCTTGTAATCGGGGAGGATGCCGGGCTGGAATGCAAGACCGCAAGCGCCTACAATGCGGACAAATGGAAAGACGGAGAAATTCCGCTTCATTATATCATGCAGTGCTATCACTACATGGCTGTAACCGGAAAACGGGTGTGGTATATCGCGGCGGTGATTCTCGGCAGGGAATTTACATACCGCAGGCTGGAATGGGACGATGCTCTGATTTCACAGATGACCGCGGCAGAGCAGTACTTCTGGAAAAACCATGTGGAAAAGGGCATCATGCCCGATCCCGACGGCTCGAAAGCCTGTGATGAAGTGCTCAGACAGTATTTCCACACTGCCAGAAAATCCGCAGAAATTGAGCTGGTCGGATTTGATGAAAAACTGGACAGGAGGGCGGCGCTTCTGGAACAGATCGCACCGTTACAGCAGGAACTGAACCAGATTGAGCAGGAAGTAAAACTCTACATGCAGGATAATGAGACCGCTTCCAGCAGCAGATTCAAGGTATTGTGGAGCAGTGTGGAAAAGACAAGCCTTGACACAAAGCGCATGAAATTAGAAAAGCCGGAGATTTACCAGGAGTACGCAAAGGTTTCCGTATCCCGGCGGTTCCAGATCAAATCTGCGTAAGGGAGGTGGCAGTATGGAAAACAGCATGATACGCCTGCTTAGGGCGGATGAAATCGAGTGCCGTGTATCGACTGTGAATGAAAAGGGGGTGAGCGTCCTGTTATACAAAGATGCAAGAGTGGACCAGAAGATTCTTGACGAGGTATTTGGACCGTTTGGATGGAGGAGGACACACCAGAGCATCGACGGGAATCTGTACTGTACCGTAGAGATTTATGACAGGGAAAAAGGAATCTGGGTCGCCAAACAGGATGTGGGCACTACAGGCTATACAGAAAAAGAAAAGTCACAGGCATCCGACTCCTTTAAGCGGGCGTGCTTTAACTGGGGAATCGGACGGGAGCTGTATTCGGCTCCCTTTATCTGGGTGTCTGCATCAAAGACAGAGATCCGAAAATCCGGCGACCGTTTTCTGTGCAGCGACCGTTTTTCAGTAGTTTCTATTGAATATAACGAAGAGCGGGAAATATCAGCTCTGATAATCAGAAATGACAGCCGTGGAAGCGTTGTATATGAGCTGCATCCGCAGAACAAAAAGCCAGCTACAGAACCACAACAGGATACAGAATCACAGTTCCAGAATGCCGCAGCATCGAAAAAACCATCAGAGAAAACACGGAAAAATACCATGGTGACAAAGCCGCAGATGGATGGTCTCAAAGCAGAACTGAAACGAACCGGGGTGACAATGGAGGATGTAAAAGACCGTTATAAGATTCAGAATCCAGAGAGTATGTCGCCTGACTTATACAAGCGGGTCATGACGGCATTAGCAAAGACAAAATCCATCGGAGCAGCATAGGAGGAAGTGTATGGAATACGAGATATTTAAGGAGAAATTACTGGCAGAATTGAGAGATTTCTATGGACAGGATGCGGATGTGAGAACTGTAAAGGACATAGCAGATGACTGTGGAAAAGCGTGTGAAGGGATTCAGATTTCATTGTGTCAGAAAGCAGGAAGTAGTGAGAGCATTACAGTAAATATCCGTGCATTGTATGAGAAAGTTGCAGTGGGAAGTATAGATATTTGTGACTGTATGGAAACCATTTACAGGGAGCTGGAAGGAAAAATTAATTCTGATTACAGCAGTATTTTGGAGCGTGGAAAAGATGGTAATGAGGAAGAAAAAGGCAGAGAAATATAGGGAGGAGGAGAACAAATGGATGAGGTTGCAAAGGCGGTACTTGTTGGGATACTGACAGTGGTGATTGCGGTGATTAATCAGGAAGATAGAGACAGGTAACTGAGAATGCCCATCTGAATGTCAAAAAATCAGAAAAAAATTGTCATAATCCCTTTGTTATGATAAAAAAATCTGCATTATTGACATCCAAGATGGGCATTGTTATTAATTCATAAAACTACGAATGTAAAATGACTGAATGTTATCGGTCGGATTGGGGGCATATTGATTCAAATATTTTAAGCTCAGAAACTCAGGAATAGCTTCTTGTTTTGATGTAATGTTTTGAGACAATATGCATTGATGGTACAACGAAATATTCATCTTTTTATGAAGAAAAAAGGAGGGAATTAAATTATTTTTCTTGTCTTTCTTTTCCTTGTTTTCTTCCTTTTCTTTGTTGTCTTTCTTTTCCTTATTTTCTTCCTTTTCGTTGTCATCTTTCTTTTCCAGGAAGGTTTCTTCTGTAGACAACAATTTTTGAACACAATCTTCATTATTGAGATACTGCCTTAATAGTTTATATAAAGCAACAATACATTCCGCTTCATTTTTTTCGGGATATGTTGTTTTTATGCTGTGCCATAATTTAATGAAGTAAAGATTTTCATATACAGGCATGAGCATATGACTAAGATATTTTACAAAACTTTCGTATCTGTCCAGCCATATAGACAACGCATTGTGTGGGCGGAAAGGATCTACACTGTTATGAACTCTGGTCATTGCGGCAGTAGGAACCTCGATATATTTCTGAAAAAAGTATGAGTCGTCAAATCCTTCGTCACTGTGTTTTGTCAGCGTATCAACAGCCATTTGAAATATATAATGTCTTGTAAATACATTCGGAAGAGTAAAGCAGGAGGACAGGCGGTTGATCGTTGCCTGATCGTTTAAAGCATTATGCGTATGGATTGTATTTGCTATATTTTGGTACATGGAATCAATCATTATTGGGGCAAAAATTTTCTCGATTTGGTATCGAAGATAAATTTTGTCGGAAAGGGATAAATTATGTTCTGTTATAGGTTCTTTCATCTCACAAGCTATATATTTGTCTAAAGATTCAATTTTGCATTGTGAGAGCAGATAGATCACACACTGCATGTAGTTATTATAATCAGAAAAATCGAATCTTTTATTCTCCTTATGGATGTTCATAATGGGATAGATATTAAAACCTTGTATTCCTTCTATTTCCCTGCGGCTGAGAATAAGTTGAAAAAATTCCATCATATTCAGATTTAATAAACAACCTTTGTCATCTGTCGCATTTGGTTCTTCATCATGTAAATTGAGTATAAGGCTGTTTAAACTAAAATCTTTCAAAATTTTAAATTTATTATGAAGATTTTTTTCTATGTTTGACCCATTTGGACTTAAATCAGTAGTACTACATATAGCGGGTAGTATTTCCTTCATAATAATGGAATTTTTGTCAGTGCCTATACTGAGATGCTGTTCGTCTGTTGTTTCTGTAAGGTAATCAAGTCCATGAAACTTTGTATTGAGAGGGGTACTGCCATCATTTGTGTAATTAAATAATTTTGTAAAGGAATAGGAGGTTAAAGGTATGTTTCCTCCTATCAATTTTCTTAATTTATCAAATGAGGACAAGATCATATCCTGCATAAATATATGTTCCCAAAATGCATTTTTTGTGGATAGAATCGACAAATCATCAACATTAGCTGTTTTGGAGCCAAAAATGTTTGGATTATTCTGGTTAAATAAGTAGTTACATTCCTTATAAATGCTTTCTCCTAGTGTTTCAAAAAAATCAGAAAGGGATTCGGCACTGGGGCAGTCAGTAAATTTGGGGGTTTTGATTTTATCAAATGGCAGTTGTAAAGTATACTGTAAAACATTTTCAGACTCTCTAAGTTTCTTGGCAAATTCAGGATTTAAAGAAGTATTTGGTTCTTTTGGGTATATTTTCATAGATTCTCTCCTTTTACTATATTTTTATTTAATTATAGCATAAATCAAAAGAATATAGTTAAAATATGTGTAAAAATAACATACGTTATCACATTGGTTTACAGGAAAAAAGTATGCTATACTATGCATGACTCGAAAAAAGAGGCGCTTCACAACGGGTCATGGAGGAGGTAGTACTATGGATAATTTTAATCAATTTGTACCCGATACGTATGTACCGACATCTGGTCAGCTGGATATGATGGCATCGTATCAGGCTAAGCTACAGTACGAATTTTGTAAAAATCAGTTGCAGATTGGCAAGCAGCAAATGATGTTGGATCAGCGGAGGGCGTTTGAAACCCAGATGCAGGAAGTAAAGCAGCAGTACAGGGCTTATTTGGATTTGTTGTCCTTTTCGATTTATGCTGATACGCAGGGCAAGCTGATTTTTTCAATTTCAGATTCAACTGACGCAACGATCGCAGCAAAGCCACTATTGAACGTGACCAGTTATCAATCAAAGATCTATTTTTCCGGGTGGCCTGAGAAACGTTATGTACTGGAAATATCTTGGGAGGGTGGAAAGAACAGTTCTGTTTATTTTAAAAATGCGGAAAATGGGATTTCGCCACAGATTTTTTTGAAGAATATGAAGGCAAGGGGAGTCCTTTTCCTGTTGTCCGGGCGGACTGAAAAGAAGGCAGCGGAGGCTCTGCTGGCATATTCTTTCCAATGTGCAGAAACCATTGAACTGCCATATTATCGGGGGTGGAATTTTATGAGCAAAGGAAGATGGCACTTTGCAGATGAAAAAGAGCTGATTATGAAGGAGGTCGGGGAAAATGCAGTTTGATGATGTAGACGCTTTAAAGCTTGTAAAAGCACTGGGTTTAAATTATCCGATTATCAGTATGATCGAGAGTACACCTGCTAGACTCATAACGCTGGCTGTTTCTGAGCATCAGATGAAAGCTGCCTGTAGAATTCTTGAAAACTATAAGGCACCCATAATCGGAGATTATATGACGCCTTCACAAATCTCACAGGTGTTATGTGAAACGAACTCTGAGTGTGTTCTTTTCCCTTTCTCTCCAACACGTAAGGGAAAAGAACTGGTGCGGTTAATTGCGTTGGCTGTTCAGATGGGATGTGTAGGAAATAAGAAATTGCAGGCGCTTCCTGTTTTGATTACGGAGACGGGGGTACAGGGATGCGATATCGATAATTTATTTGTCATATATTTGCGAGGGGATCTATCAGCCATTCATATATCCTTAAATGAGATTGTTCCTCCAGATGAACAGCTAGAGGTAGTTTTTGACAAGATTCGGAATTATCTAACTATTAAGAACACGGAGGAGAAAGCCTTGATGATCAGCGCATGTTTTCTTTATCCACATTTGAAAAAAGAAGCAAAGGTGTATAAGTTCATGCAAATGCTTAAAATTGCGTCAGCTCTGGTAGAACAGGATGATAATAATCGTGATCCATATGAAGCAGCCGAACTCTTTATCGAGGAATTGTATTTATGGCAGGAACGGACGCAATTTCAGGATGTATATCCACTGCCTGAGCTTGAAATGAGCATCGAATCGCGAATTGACACTATCCTTCTATACACCGATCAGTATATTTATGTTAAGGATAAGCTCTTTGAGCAGATTTGTCAAGCTTTGTTGGGCACTTTTTCAGTAGATGTACTAAAATCAGCCCTGACAGAAGCCGGAATTGTTTATCCAGAAAATACGAAAACATATTCTGTCAAGGTGGGTTATCGTAACATTGTCGGGGAATACAAGAGAGAACGGATGATCCGGTTTAGAAGGGAGAAGCTGAACCGGGCAGGGGACATGGATTTTGTGAAATTATGCCAGAATCAAAAAGGAGGACAAGACAATGCGTATTAATTTAGGAACTTACAAAAACAGGGGAGTTGCGTTTGACTGTGAGAATGCCCTTAATAAACACCTCTTGATTCTCGGAAAATCGGGTGGAGGGAAAACCGTTGAGGCGCAAAAGATTATGACCGAAATTGTGAAGGAGGGCGGTACGGTTATGGCGCTCGATTTACATCAGACGTTAGCGTCCAGCCAGATATTTTGGAAATACAAACCAGATTTTGAATTGTATACACAGGAAGTCGATGTTTATCAAAACGGGATTCAGTGTAACCTTTTGGAACAGATTACCTTTGAGGATGGGGTACAGGAACAGCTGATTGACACTGTGGCAGCGATAACGAATGTATTCAGCCGGATTCTAAATCTGAAATGTAATCAGCAGGCAGTATTGCGTGAGGCGATTAATCATGTCTGTGACAAGAATACATTTGAACAGAACGGTTTTCAAGCTGTTGGTGAGGAGCTTTGTGAGATGAATACGAAAATGTCTCAGGCATTATATGAAAAATTATATCAGCTATTCGCACATAATGTATTTCGTCCCGGAAACCGTTTTTTGGAGAATGGGAAAATCAATATTATCCGGCTGGGAAGGTTTGCGCTTGGTGTACAGGAAATGATCGCGGATGTACTATTGTCATATATATGGAGGTTAGCCATGACAGGAAAATTTAGTCAGTCTGGACTCTTCATATTTGTTGATGAATGTCAGAATCTGGCTTCGGGAAAAAACAGTTTGCTGGCGCAGATATTGTCGGAAGGTCGAAAATTTAATGTCAACTTAATTCTGGCAACACAGATTATTCCGCAGGGGAGTACATCGGTGATTCAACACTATTTAACGCAGTGTGGTATGACATTGTATTTCCAGCCTGATGCAAGGCATCTTAGTGCCATTGCCAGAATGATCGACCCGGTTTCATCAGGTGAATGGCTGCCAGTTCTGCGTACATTGAAACGGGGAGAATTTGTTGCGTCAGGTGCTTTAACGGTTGATGGAGGCGCCATTGACAAGCCGTTAAAAGTTACAGCATTTGAAAAAAACTGTTAAAAAAATTACTTAATGAGGAGAGAAAATTATGCAAAATCGTATATATTTGACGGCAAGTGAGATTCAGGATCTCCTAGGTGTCTCTCGTGCAAAAGCGTATCGGATTGTCAAGGATCTGAACGAAGAATTAGCGGCAAAAAATTACATTGTTGTTCCGGGGCGCATTCCGAGGAAATTCTTTGCTGAACGGTATTATGGGGGCGTAGAGGTCTTAGGTTAGCTCCGATTTCAGCTTATCCTACATTTTCAAATTTGTCAAGCGGTTGCCACAAAAATAATCGGCAACCGCTGGCAGAAAATACATTTCTTAGAAGGGAAGCGGTATTATGACAGTCACGAAAAATAACAGGGGATTATGGGATGTTCAATTCTATTATAAAGACTTCAAAGGTAAAAATACAAAAAAACATAAACGAAATTTTAAGACAAAACGGGAGGCAGTGGAATGGGCTGAGAAGTTTATTTTACAGCAGTCTAAAAATTTGGATATGACATTTCAGTCATTTTGGGAATTATACAGGGATGACATGTCACAGCGGCTTAGGGAAAACACAGTGCGCACCAAGGACTATATTGTTGAGCTGAAAATATTACCTTACTTTGGAATCAGAAAAATTTGTGATATAACAGCAGCCGATATTCGGCGTTGGCAGAACAGCCTTATGAAAGAGGGATATTCTCAGACGTACTTAAAAACAATTCATAACCAGCTGAGCGCCATATTTAATTATGCCGTAAAATATTATGATCTGCCTCGAAACCCGTGTACGCAGGCAGGGAGTATGGGCAAAGGAAAAGCAGAAGAGATGCAGTTCTGGACACAGGAAGAATTTGAGACATTTGTAGAGTTTATCAAGGATAAACCCGTTTCATACTATGCATTCCTTACACTTTACTGGACCGGGATTCGTCTTGGAGAGCTTCTTGCACTTTCATTAGAAGATTTTAATGCAGAAGAAAAAACGCTGTCTGTCACAAAATCATACCAGAGGATCAATGGAAAAGATGTGATTACGGAACCTAAGACAGCCAAAAGTAAAAGGGTGATTACGCTGCCGGACTTTCTGGTAACTGAGTTAGAAGAATATACGAGCAGGCTATATGGGATGATGAAAGATGACAGATTGTTCTGTATCACGAAATCTTATCTGGAAAAAGAAATGAGTCGGGGAACGAAATTATCAGGAGTAAAGAGAATACGTCTGCATGATCTCCGTCACAGCCATGCTTCACTGTTAATTTCCAAATTAGGAGCACAGCCTAATTTAGTTGCTGAACGTTTAGGGCATGAAAAGATTCAGACCACGCTTTCTACATACTCACATCTGTACCCCAATCAGTCCCGCAGTCTGGCAGATCAGCTCAATGGTCTGGTTGAAGAAATCGACGAGGAGGAAGGAGATGGTGACAATGCCGGGAAAACATAAAGACACTACGATTGCCTTTCGTCCCAGTGCATGGGCGAAGGCAGTCATAGAACAGAGAGCCAGTTTAAGCGGCATGTACAAAAAAGATTTTCTTACAAGGTGCTGTTTATATGCGAATATCGTTGTAGTTGGCAGGAAGGAAAATATACAACGAATCATAGATGCGCTACAGGAAATGCAGAATGTCATGAAAGAACTTGCCATACAGATTCAATCTGGTGGATTTTCGCTGTCAAAGGGAGGCTATCAGGAGTTGCGAGAAGATTATCTGGCACTCGTGGTGACAATTGTAGATATTGTGGATGGTGCGGCATACCTGTTTGATAAAGAAAAGCCATCTAATCGTAAGAACTGGAAAGCAGAACTGGAATTAGAACAGTACCGCAGTATCTTAGAAAACAAAAAAGAATCAAATTAGATTGTGAAAAATGTGCTTTTGTAATATAATATTTGAAAAGGAAGCAGTTAAGTTCTGCGAAATAATTAGAAGTCAGTTAAAAGGTACTGAATAAGCGTAGCATGGAGGTGATATTGCTATGATGTCATTGCAGGAGCGGGTAGTCCAGAAAGTGAATGGATTATCTGAGGATAATCTACAGTTTTTACTGGAAATGATAGAGCGTTTTATGTGGACTGATTCTACAGAAGAGAAAACAGGGGATGAAGGAACATTGACACCCAAAATGAAGGCATTTTTAGAACTGGAAGAAATGCTTGTTCCGGTTTCAGAAGAACTGGATTATGACAGGGAACTGGCAGAAGCGAGGAAGGAAAAATATGATTATACTGGTTGATACAAATATTGCGCTGGATTTTCTTACAATGCGGCAGCCTTTTTATAATGATGCAAGAGAAATTATCAGTCTTTGTGCAAGAGAGAAAGTACAGGGATTTATTGCATTTCACAGCCTGCCTAATATTTTCTACATTTTAAGAAAAAGTCATTCCGATACAGACAGGCGGAAAATGTTGAGAAAACTATGCCTTGTACTGCGTGTGACGGGAGCAAGTCATAAAAGAGTTTGTTCTGCGATAGAGCGCAGTGATTTTTCAGATTTTGAGGACTGTTTACAGGATGAATGTGCAAAAGAAGTTTCAGCTGATTATATTGTAACAAGAAATACAGAAGATTTCCAAAAAGCAGAAGTAAAGGCGGTAACACCGCATGACCTTTTAGAAATGCTCGGATCATGAGCGTAAATAATTGGCAGCATTTTGAATCCTAATCAGTTAAAAATACGCTGGTTCTATTATGCCTCTCTGGTTCTACATTGGTTCTAAAGGTCTTTGAAACGATATGGAAGGGGGATTATTTTATGAGATTTAGGAGATGAAAAAGGGGATAAAAGAACCAGATAATAGTGAAAAAAACGGGTGTATGAGTTGAGTTCGAGTAACGGATAAAATCCCGGAAATGCTGATAAAATGGGCATTTCCGGGATTGCTTTATGCCTGTTGGATCTAAAATGGCTCTAATTATTTGATGAATACTGGATTTTGGGCGGGTATTATGATACCTGTCTTTTTACATGGCAAGTCCACATTCAAAGGCAAGCACCATATATTTTTCTGCGTTGGTAAGACCATAAGACGTTAAATCTCTGATTTCCCATGTTTCAGAACTAAGGTTATCCGCTCCATATAAAAATTGAATAAAAGGAATATGTCTGTATTTTGAAACCGCCAACATGGAAGCACATTCCATTTCTACGGCAAGACAGCCCTCCTGTTGGCGTTCCTTGATAGCGGAGAGTGTTTCTCTGTAAATAGCGTCCGAAGTCCATGTTTTGCCTTTTACATAGGGGTAGCCACAATCTGTTAATACATTTTCTAATATTTGAATGGAATGTGCGTCTGCTTCGATTTCCGGTGAGGATGTTATATAATGATAGCTTGTACCTTCATCACGGACAGCAGAAATAGGGATAATGATGTTGTCTTTTACCTTGTTATCGTCCAATACTCCACAAGAACCGAACAAAACAAACTTTTTGGCTCCCATAGCAATAATTTCTTCAAAACACGCAACACAAGCAGGTGCGCCTACCATGGAACGGTAAAAAGCAATCGCTGTATTCTTGTAATTGATTTGGTAGACAGGTAATGTGCCGCTTGCGGAGTAGAGTTCTGCTATTTTTTCTACATTATCTAAAGAAGAAAACTTCTGAATGATGTTGTCGGAAAATGTGGAAACACAAATTTCCGGGAAATTTTCTATTCTTTTGGTTGTGTCGGACGGACTGAATAGGGTTGGTTCTGAAATTTCTGTTCTTTGAAATATTGTATACAATTTTTACACCTCATTTCTATTCATTTTCGGGATATATTTTAACGGATATTCCCCGAACACCTTTTTTAACAATCTTACTATCATCAAGAATACTCTGCTTAACAGCGTCTAAATCCTTTGAGAGTGCTTCAATCGCCCGTTGGTGTTCTTCTTCTGACGAGAAGCGTTCCGTATCATTCAAAAGGTTCTCCTGCAATTCCCTTGCTTTCATGTATACGCCCAACTTATGATTGAGCAGGGAGTTCTGAAAGGATATTTTGATTGTAGCGGGATTGAAACTTCCGTCCTCGTACCTCTCTGCTTCAAAGTTCATATCTAATTGTTCGTCCATTTTCAAAATCAAAGACAATACATCTGACACTGTTTCTATATCAAAATCCATGAAAACATTGATACTGATACCCAAAGCATTTGCAATTTTCATCAGTTGGTCGGGCTTGGGATTGCGGATGCCATACTCATATTTTTTAATTGTGGCGGAATTGATGCCGGAAAGCTGACCGAGCGTTTCCTGTGATATGCCACGCAAATTCCGAAAGTGTTTAATCTTTTCCCCGGTAGTCATGCCAATACCTCCAATTTTTGTGATTTTCGTTAGTGCTTAGTTCAATTCTATCACATCAGGACACATTTGTGTATAAAAAATTAAAATAAATACTTGACGTTCACAAAAGTGTACCGTATAATAAAAACATAAAGGTCACATATGTGTACCTAAAATAAAAAAGGAAAGGACAGGACTATATGGAGAATGGAAAGAAAATGTATGTAACGGCAGAGGAAGCGGCTGAAATGCTTGGTGTATCAACGGGTTATAGGCAACAAGGACGATATGGGGGCAAAGTCCGAGGACGGACAGCTTGCGGCAAAAATATTTGATGAATATATGCGGGATTTTCAGCGGCGCAATCCCACATTGAGGGTGTTTTCTGCCTATCTCCACATGGACGAAGCCACGCCGCATCTGCATATAGATTTTATACCCTATACGACTGGAAGCAAGAGAGGGCTTGAAACAAGGGTGTCATTAAAAAAGGCACTGGCAGAAATCGGTTTCAAAGGCGGCACAAGGAGCGAAACAGAGCGTAACCAGTGGGTAGCGGCAGAGAAAGAACAGCTTGCGGAGATTATGTTGCAACATGGTATTGAGTGGGAGAAAAAGGGAACACATGAGAAACATTTATCCGTTTTGGATTTTGAGAAAAAGGAGCGTGCAAAAGAAGTTGCCGAACTGGAGCAGAAAATTTCCGGCAGTAAAGAGGAATTATCCGATATTCTTCATCGGCAGATAGCGGCAGGACGGGAAACGGAGCAGATACGGAAAGAGGGTGAAGCGATCTGGCAGGAGGTATCGGAACTTACCACCACAAATCATCTGCTGAAAGAACAGACGGAAATGCTGACAGAGGACAAGGAAAAGCTATTGTCTGAAAATGAAAAATTAGAAAAACAACAGAAAAAGTTACAACAGGGCATTAACAAAATGGTACAGTCAAAGGAAGTCATGGAGCGCAATATACACGCCTATGATGAAGATGTGAAATGGCAGTTGGCAGAGCCGGGGGCATTGATGAGCGCAAAAGCATACAGGGATAAAAAGGCTTTACCGCTTGTGGAGAAACTGAAAGAGGTCATTAAAAATCTGACTATCAAATGTGTGCAGCTTACAGAACAGGGCAAGAAGCTGACTGCCAAAGTGGACGGACAAAAGAAGCAGATTAGCCGCTTGACGGATAAGGTCATGGAGCAGAGCGACACCATAGACCGATTGCAGGAAAAAGCGTCTGATTTGGGGCGTTTGGAGCGTCATTTCGGTAGGGAACAGGTACAATCGATAGTAGAACGGTCAAAGGCATTGGAACAGGCAGAGAGGGCAAATAAACGCTCGAAACGTTCCTTTGAAATGAGCTGATAGGAAAGTGAGGATTGATTTGATATGACGGATATGGAGAAGAAAGTTATGATACGGCTGTGCGCTAAAATCGTGGCAGAAACAGACCTTTATGAAACGGACAAGGAAGTACAAAATCTGATAGACTGGGTATGTTTGTCGGAGCAGATAAAAGAAAACAATAATACAATCCGCAATCTGACTGGGGAATATAAGAAGATAGAGCCGGATTGCCGGGAGGGAGTACGGGCGCAGTTGGAGCGCATGAAAGAACTTTGCAAAGAGCGAAATAATCTGTATGAAAAGCAGAATGACTTGAAAGGGCAGAAATACAAAATAGAAAAAATGTTGGAACGATAAGAAATGCGGGGCGTGGCGGTTGCTATGCCCTATATTTTATAATGGCAAACAGAGAATGGAAGTAGTATAATCAAATGGAGAAATTAGGAGTGAGGAAATGATATGAATAAGAAAACAGAACAATCAAGAATAGCATACAATAAAATAGCATCTGAATATGATGCGTCAAGAGAAGGACAATATACAAAATTTCATATTATGGAACTATCTAACACTATAGATTTGCATGAGGGTAATGTTGTCCTTGATGTTGCATGTGGAAATGGAACTCTGCTACGAGAATTATCGAAAAAAACAAAAGTCCAAGCAAATGGAATAGATATATCTGAGAACATGATTTGTTCTGCAAAGATGCGATACCCTAATATGAGTTTTGAGGTTAAACCATGCTATCCGCTTGAATGGAGTAATGAAAGTATTGATATTATAACTGTATGTTGTGCGTTTCATCATTTTGACAATCCGCAAGGTTTTGTAAATGAGTGCAAAAGAGTTTTAAAGAAAAACGGTACAGTGTATATAGCTGACCCTAATTTTGGAGCAGTAGTCAGATTTATAGCAAATAAATTTTGGTTTCCCTTTTCAAAAAGTGGAGATGTAAGAATATACAGCGAAAAAGAGTTAAGGGAAATCTTTTACAATTGTGGATTTAAAACAGTGCAGGTTTATAGAAAAGGAAAAGGGGTGTTTCTTAAAGCTGAAAAATGAGCATCAAATTTTCGTCTGTAAGAAAGGCAGAATATTTTTCTTTAGTAATAATTTGAACATGGTGCTAGCACCATGTAAGTTAATTCGGATAAGGAAAATGTGATAATGTGGCAGTTCACACTATTAAGCGAATTGCCACATTTTTATAGCAAAATAAGCGGTTATGTGGTAATATATAGGGGCAAAGATAAAAACACAACGCAAGGCAATCTTGCAGAACTGGTAGGTAGTCCAGTCGCACCGATTTGGTGTAAGTAGCCCTCCCTCCTTAGGGTCGTCCGTTCTTTGTTCATCACAATTATTTTAAGGAGGAATTGTCATGGACAAAGTATCAGGAAAATTGACAGTATTTTTTGAAGAACCGTTTTGGGTGGGAGTGTTTGAACGTGTATCGGATGGAAAGCTATCTGTGTGTAAGGTTACGTTTGGGGCAGAACCCAAAGACTATGAAATATATGATTTCGTTCTGAAAAATTACTATCGGTTAAGATTTAGTCCAGCTGTGGCAGCTGATGTAAAAGAAACAGGACGAAATCCTAAACGAGTACAGCGTGAAGTGCGGAAACAGGTACAGAATATCGGGATAGGAACAAAATCACAACAGGCTTTGAAATTACAGCAAGAGCAGTTGAAAACTGAACGTAAGATTGTGAGCCGGGAACAGCGGGAAGCGGAGAAACAGCGGCAGTTTGAACTGAAACAGCAGAAAAGGAAAGAGAAGCGTAAGGGAAGGTGACACTGATTATGCTTCAGCGAAGAGAAGGATATTGTTTAAATGTTAGGAAAGAAAATACTTTCAGATAAATATGTAACAAAGCTATATACAATTTTTGAACAGAAGAAGTGGAAGATACAGGAAGATGGAGATTATTCAGTCTTTGATAGATTTTGTAGTAGGTTAGCAGAGTTGGAAAATGATGAGGAAAGAGATTTAATAATTGAACTTACAAATGAATTTTTGTGGATTCAGTCTAGTATGTATGAAGAGTATTTATTGATAGCATTAAAAAAGTTATTTAAAAGTAAAGAGTGGGAGCCAGAGAAAGGAAAAAATATTTATATATGTCCATTATTATCAGAAAGGGATTTTGGGAAATTAAAAAGTAGTACATATATGTTATACTTGTGTCAAAGTATATTAATGCGTACATACTCTGAATTTCAAGATGAACAGATACGTATTTGTGAAACACCAGAAGTATTAAAGGCACATGAGGATAGAATTGGCTCATTAATTTTAATGGATGATTTTATTGGAAGTGGGGAAACCGCTCTAGAATGTTTAGGATATTTAAATTTTTATGAAAAGAAAATACATATTGTGTCTTTAGTAGCACAAGAAGAGGGAATAAATAATATTAGTAAAGAAAACGTTTCGGTATTTACTGCTGTGACAAGAAAAAAGGCTATAACTGATGCATATCCTGAACCAGAAGTAAAAGAGAAGATTGAAGAAATGGTAAAAATTAGTAAACGTTTACATGCTCCTAAGGGAATGCAATTGGGATATGCTAATACGGAAAGTTTAGTAGCAATGATAAAAACACCTAATAATACATTCCCCGTGTATTGGTATGAACATAAAAAAAATTCTTATACACCATTTGTAAGAAAAGAAAATGTAAAAGTAATAAGGAGCTAGGTAAAATGAGAGAATCGACAGAATTTTTAATATTAGATACAATAAAAAAGCATTCTTCCATTATGCCTTTATTTACTGCGGGCTATTCCTATTCAAAGGTAATTGAGTGGGTTCGGCAGTTGGAAAAAGATGGAAAAATATGTTATAACGAAATGGAACAAAGAATGTTAAGCGATGTAGGTTTGATTAGATGGGAGACAATAAAAAAGAAGAAAAATGGCTTTACAATTTTACCATTAAATAGTTACAAAGTTAAGAAGATAGACATAGACGAAATATATTTACCGTGATATAATATTCTTGAGAGTAAAAAGTTCTATCAAAAAGATAACTCTTCCATATGGATTTATGGTATCTTTAAGTTACCACACTTAAGAAAGAT
>CAJUKA010000038.1 GCA_910586585.1 uncultured Lachnospiraceae bacterium | reverse complement strand
CCTCCTGTAAAGGCTGCGCTAGGAAGGATTCGCAGGATGACAGCAGAATAAAAAAGTAGAAAAACCCGCTCACCACACCGCAAAAAATGAGTACAAGGAACCTGTTACCCCTGAAAATATAATTTCAACGGTTCCCGTTGATTTTTTCGCTCGTTCTGCGTATAGTAGAAGTAGGGAAAACCCTACTTTCCATATTTCAGAAAAGTGGTGCAAAATCATGTTAGCAAATGCGTTTGTGGACAATGCCAAAGTCATGGCAAAAGGGCAAATCACAATTCCGAAAGATGTCCGTGATGTGCTTGGTGTGTCAAACGGTGATCGGGTCACTTTTATCGTTGAGGGAAACACCGTTCGTATTGTCAATTCTGCTGTGTATGCCATACAGGTGCTTCAGCAGGAAATGGCCGGAGAAGCAGAACACACCGAACTGACCTCGGAAGATGATGCTATGGCACTCGTAAAAAGAATTAGCCGGTGCGTTTAAAAATACATAGGTAAATAAAATCTTACCTATGTATTTTTATGAACATTAAACTGGATATTGTCTGAACATTGCGAACTTTTAAGATAAATCAGCAAGGAGGAATACTTATGATAAAGGTTGCTATTTGTGATGATGAAAATATGATTGCCAGTCAGATTGATAATATGATCTTAAGAATTTGCCAGAAAGAAAATATCTCTGTAGAGACAGATGTATTTTATTGTGGTGGTTCTCTGGAAAAAGAAATACTTTTGGGGACTAAATACGACCTGATATATCTTGATATTCGAATGAAAGATGGTGACGGGATAACAACAGCTAAAAATATCAGAAAGATGGACGAAAATGTATTGCTGATTTATGTATCAGGGTATGACAGGTATTTAATGGAGCTTTTCCGGTTAGATGTATTTACGTTTATTAAAAAACCTATTGATGCAGAACTGTTTGCAAGCACCTTTTTGGATGCACATAGAAAAATAGGAAATAACAGATTTTATTTTGTTTTCCGCTATAAAAATACGGAATATAAAATCCCCTGTATAGAAATACTTTACTTTGAAAGCAAGGGTAGAAAAATTAATTTGTATGGCAAAAGTAACAAAATGGGATTTTTTAACGGGAAATTATCTGACGTAGAAATCCAAATCGCAAAGGGGAAAATCCCATTCTTAAGAATTCATCAATCATTTCTTGTGAATTATCATTATATAAAATCACGTTCTAGAACCGAAGTAACACTAACAACAGGAACAAAGCTTCCGATCAGCGAGGATAGACAAAAAACTTTTGGAGAACAATACAACAAAATAATAGGAAATGAAATACAATTATTTTAAACATAGCAAGGAATATGACAATTTCTTGTATGAAAGCAAATTTGGCTACAAACTGCATATTCTTAGCAGGGAGAAGAAAATGCTGCATTAATGGTATACAATCAGTATATTACAGATAATTGAGTTTCTTAAATGACGGCTGGATCAAGAGTTATTGCAGATGGTCAAACAGGTTGTCATGAGGTAAAAGCAGATGAGTAATTACATATTAAATACAGCAATGGTTATAACAACGATGTGGGTTGTCAGGAGATTCTGGAGTATTTTTTATGAAAAAAAGAAAACTTCTATTTTAATTGTAATGATATGGATAATCTTTGGATTATTTCAGGTATATTTGCACATAAAACAGAAAGATGCAAATATATTGATGACAATTTGTAATATTATATTGATTTTGCTGATAGCAATTTTGGGATATCATTGTACTGGAAAACAGAAATACTTTCTGGTGGCAGTCTTTTCGGTAGTATGGGCATTAACAGAATTTTTAGTTTTTTTTGTTTTAAACCTTATTTTGGAACCAGCAGAAAGTATGTATAATATAGGTGCAGTCATTACCAAAATATTAATGATGATATTTGTATATGTAATAACATCATATTGGATTAGGCAGAGGGGAGAGTTTGTGCCCCATTACTATTACTTATATTTACTGTTTTTTCCTGTTGGAAGCATTTATATTTCTTTCAGTATATTTAATTATGGAAAAAATCATGCATTATCCTCAATTGCCGTAATGACAATTCTTCTTGCATTTAATGTTATCATTTTTGAATTATATATAAAGATGAATGAAATGTTTATGAGTGAATGTGATAAAGCAGTATATGCTCAGCAGATTGATATGATATCTGGAAATACTGCTGAACAAAAAAGAATCATGGAGGAATTTTATAAAGAAAAACATAATTTGACAAATGAACTTGTCTCGTTAAAAGGATATATTGAGAAGGGTGATATTGATGGTATAATTGAAAATCTGGACAATATTATCCATAGTAACCAATACGCAGAAAAAATTTCCAACAGTGGAAACAGTACAGTGGATGCCATAATAAATTTCAAGTATGCAGCTGCAAGTAAATTCGATATAAAATTCAGTTTAAAAATATTTATACCAGATGAATTTCCCATAGATATTTGTGATATAGGTATTGTTCTTGGTAATGCGATAGATAATGCAATCGAGGCTGTACGGGAGTGCAGAAATCAAAAGAAAATAATTGAGATATCAATGGGGGTAAAAAAAGAAGCATGGGTTGTCGTGATAAAAAATCCGTATGAGCATAAAATAGAAAAAAGCCGAACGGGAATCCCCGTATCTACTAAAAAGGAAAAACACAGGCACGGTTTTGGCCTAAAATCCATAATGAGAATTGCAGATAAATACCAGGGGGAAGTAGTGATTGAAACGAAAGATGGTATTTTTTCTTTAATAATAGTATTAAACTTCGGGGAATTTTGACAGCTATTTACGGATTATTGACAGTTCTTCTTAAAAACAATGTAGAATGTATATACTATATAAAAAAGGAAGGGAGAAAGATTTCATGAAGTTAAAATCAATTATTACCATTACCGTATCTTCTCTTGGTGCGACAACAGAATTTATGCCAGGGACAGTAGTAATTCTATTCATTCTTTTATTAAGTGTACAAATATCCGGCTGTTCCAATAAGCAGCCGGATTTGCCTGAGCAGGAATTCTCCTGGATTCAGGAAAATGGTTTAGAAGAAAGCCAAACTACGGTTGAAGTTTTTAGCGATGAGAATACAGTATCTGCCATGGAAGCTGAGAATCATTCGGAATCCATAAATCGTGCAGACGAGGCAAAAACAGATCATGATTCCCAGCCACAAGAAAATAACACTATTTCTGCTAATACAGTTAATTCTTCTCAGAATACTCCTCAAGCAGAAAAAGGTAATCTGGTAACCGACAACGATTATTATCGGGCTGCAACAAGTATTTCCTCTGCTGAGGTAGAACGGTATGCAGCGCAGGTCAGGCAGCAGTTTTTGGGGCAGGATTGGTCAGCAATTTCTTCTGAAATTGCCTATCCAATCACAATATCTGATAAAACATATGAGAACAGCGAGGACTTTCTGAAGGCATCGAGCAGTTTTGGCAGCAATCTGAATAAGGATTTCTTAACAGCGGTTGAAAATGAAGATTGTGTGGAAATGTTCTGCAATTATGAAGGGATTATGTTAGGTGAATCCGGGCAAATTTGGATCGGTGAAGTTTTAAATGCTGATTTTTCTTCCCAAGGGTTAAAAATAACTGCTGTGAATGGTCTGTTAAAGGCTGATTCAGATGACACCATTGTAGATGCTGTAGTAAAAGTATATGCTGGATTTTATATTGATGAAACAGGTCTTTATGGTGACAGCCTTGAGGGCAAAACACTGACTTATTATTCCGTTCGGACCAGCAATGTTACTAAAAATTCCTTTGATTTTCAAATTATTGCAGTACCAGTAGAAAATGGCAGTATACAAGATAATTTATCAAAAGTTTTCAGAGCTGGAACAGCAAACTTTATTGAAGATGGGAAAAAAGCAGTTTATCATAATGATACAGAGAATTTATATTTCCTGTTTGGAGATGACCAAATAGAACCCACATTGGGAAAGATAGAAATAAAAGGGGTGAAAGAACTGGAAGGAAAAGTTTATATTAATAATTCAATTCCGGGACATGAAGCTGGATAACGATTTGCAATTGGAGGCGCTGTCGTATCCTGCATTTCAGACGTTACAATTCACACTTACGCCAGATTTCTCATATACTTACAACGATTTCGGTGTGAATTGCAACAATTGATGCACACAAAATGCTAAAAAGCACGCATTTTGGCGCTTGCTCCGACGCCATGCAGCAAGTGCATGGCGCGGGTGTGAAAAGTAACTTTCAGACTTTCATTTATGAACGGACATAGGACAGGGATTGCTTTCATTAGGGAGATATGCTATACTTTCTACATGAAATATCATATTCAGGTCAGAGAGAAAGGGCAGCTTTTCACAAATGTTAAAGCTGTCTGAATGTGATTCTTTATGATTGTTAAGGAGCTGTAGCACTTATTTTCCTACAGCTCCTTAGAGCGTGTTTGAAAATTGCTTTCTGTCAAATGTGCATCACAATTTGCGTTATTTTTCACCGAATATCGTCATAATGGAGGGGATAGTGTGAAAAATAAATTTTTCACACAGCAAATTTGTGCTTACGCCCAAATTCGCAGATTTTGGTAAGAATGGAGATTTTTATGTACAAAAAAGGGATAGCAAAAATAATGGCATTTATTATTATATTTCAGCTTTGTGCTGGAACATCTTGCTATGCTATGGAAACAAGTGAAACCGCAATATCAGTGGAAACAGATATAGAGCAACAGGAATCAGAAATGATAGAACTGCTGACAGAGAGAAGTGAACAGCAGGAAACAAGTATTAAAAACAGTACAAGCGATCTGGAAACCACCACTGATAACGAAGCAGATGATATAGAATCTGAGAGCAAAACAGAGTTCGAAACACCACCTTTCAGTGAACTTGAATCAGAAACCGAAGTTCAATACAGCACGGAACATACAACAGAGATAGAAACAGAAAATGAGACTGAATCGGCAACAAAGCCAGAGAATACAGAATCTGAGTTAGAAACCGAAAGCGAGAGTGAAATTAAGACCGAAACGGAAAGTGAAAGCGAAATCAAGACCGAAACCGAAAATACAATAGAAACGGATTCAAACCTAGAAAGCGAAATAGAGACAGAAGCTGAAATGGAAACCGAAACAGAGACCGAAAACGAAATTCAAACGGAATCAGAAACTGAAATTCAAACTGATACAGCAATAGAAAGCGAAACAATACCTCTGCCTGATGAGGAAGGAGCGGAAGTAGAAGCAGTTGAGGAAGGTGATCCGGACTATCTTTATCAGGCTGGCGGATTGAAAGTCATGGATTCGGCCGACAGCGAAATTGGGCAGTATGCAGCAAACAGCATTCATCTGATGTCAGAAGACGGAGTCAGCCTGGCAGCAGAAAGGGACTTGGATCAACTTGCGGAGATAATCTACCAGGGACTTATTGAGAAGACGGAAAGTATAGATGTTAAATCGTATCAGTTTCTGTATGATGGCGTAGATAATAAAGTGCTTTTGATGGTTTATTATGCAGTGGTCAATGATCATCCAGAGCTTTATTATGTTCAAACGGGATATGGTGTTAGTTATAATGAACAAACAAAGATTATTTCTGTGATTAAGCCCAAATATTTTACAAATTATAATGAGAACGCATTTTTTGAAGGGGTGAAGGATGCACGGGCGGTTGTCAAAAGCGGCATGACGGATTTGCAGAAGGTAATCGCAGTACATGATTATATTGCGCTGAATTGCGAGTACGACAAAGAGCGGCTTGCAAGCGGAGTAGCCAATGTTCCCAAAGAATCCTACGCGGCGTATGGGGTGTTTGTGAATCATATCGCCGTCTGTCAAGGATATGCGCTTGCTTTTAAGTATCTGATGAACGAGCTGGGAATTGAGTGCTATATTGTGACAAGCGATGTCAAAAACCATGCGTGGAATATGGTTAAAATAGATGGTGAATACTATCAGCTTGATATCACTTGGGATGATCCTACCTGGGATAAAATCGGGTATGTATCCCACAGCAATTTCCTGCTGTCCGATGCAGAAATGACAAAGCAAGGGCATGGGCAGGCAGACAATGGAGAAAATATCAGAGGCTGGTATGTGACAAAAGGGAGCGGCACTGTCTCAATACGGGCAGAGAGTACTCTTTATGATACTGCATTTTGGCGGAAGATTACTTCTCCACTGGTATGTAATGGAACAGATTATTATTATATTTCGGAAAACAGAATTGAAAAATGTGTTTTTTCTGGAAACAGATTTTCTGACAGTACAGAATCCTTGAAAGAAACAATTGGAGAATGGAGATCTGCTTCCGGAAGTCTTTATCCATCAGCGTATTCCGGCTTATTTTTAATCAATAACAACCTATATTTTAACACACCAACCCAGATTATCAAGCTGAACCTTTCTGATAAAACCGAGACAGCAGTATTTACGTTGGAGGAAGAGGACTCATTATCTATTTATGGAAGCGCTTATATTGATGGAAGCATCAAGTATGCCAAAAGAAGCACACCAAACCTTTTGGCAAAGGAACAAGTTTTTCTGGTTTCACAGGAAAGTGTTGAAAAACAAAAATATACAGTTCTTTTTCTTGATTATTTTGGCAATGAGATAAAAAAAGCCATTGTAGAGCGCGGAGACAGCCTGACACCGCCTAATTTTGCGATACCTGCGGGTTATACAATGAAAGGCTGGCGTGGGAACTACACCAATATCAAAAGAGATGAAACGATACAAGCCGATTATCAGCCAATTGCTTATAAGATAACATATGTTTTGGACGGTGGAACCAATGCCGAACAAAACCTGACAAGCTATACAATAGAAACAGAAACCTTTTCGTTTGCGCCGCCATCTTATCAAGAAGGGGAGCTGACGTTTGCAGGATGGTATCGTGATAAAGATTATAAGGATAAAGTGGTGTCTATTCCAACCGGAAGCACAGGAAATATTACGCTTTATGCCAAATGGGAAGGCATTCGCATTGAGGGGCTCTTTGACAGAGGGTACACAGGAAGCGCTATAACTTTTGATACGATAAAGGTTTACAGCGGAACAAATGAAATCCAGTTAGGTGCTGATTATACAATCAGTTATCAGAATAATATCAATGCAGCAGGCACAAACGCTCAAAAGGCACCTACAGTAGTTGTCAATGCAAAAGGAAATTATGAAGGAAAGTACACAAAAACCTTTCAGATCACACCAATAGATATTGGAGCAGATGAAAAAATTATCATTGAGAAAAAGGCGGTTCCGTACAAAAAAGGTAAGGTGCAAAAACCTGTGCCCTCTGTTGTGTGGAATGGAAAAAAGCTTGTAAATAATAAAGACTTTATTGTATCTTACAATGGTACACCAATCAATGCAGGAACTTATGAAGTGACAATCACTGGAAAAGGGAACTTTACAGGGACGGCAAAAACAACACTCACAATTACAGACAATACAAGCAAAATTGCCATGAGTACAGTTAAAATTGTTCAGAAGATACCAGATCAGGAGTATACAAACTCTGTCCGCCTGTCCGCAGACATGATTTTGCTTAAGAGTGGAAAAAATCAGTTGGTGCCAGGCAAGGATTATAGTTTTGCAAAGTATGTGTATCAGGGGGCAGGGACACATTATGTCACAATCTGCGGTAAGGGTGATACATACGTCGGGGAGATGACAACTTCCTTCCAGATAAAAGGAACCAAAGCCTCCTCGCTAAAAGTAGGGAGCGTTGTTTATACAGGAAAGACGATAAAGCCCATCATAACCGACCGATATGGTACGCAGCTTAGGGAGGGAACGGATTATAGAATCAATGCGCTTACTGGAACAGAATCTGTAGGAACTGCCAAAATCAATATTACAGGTATCAATGCATATTATGGAACTGCGGCAAAATCTTTTAAGGTGACAGCGCGCCCGATGGATTCTGCAGATATTTCAGCTTCATTTGTACGTGAAGGAACAACCCAGCCCTATGAAAAGAACGGAGCGAAACCAAAGCTGATTGTGAAGCAGGGAGAAAAAGTGCTCGAACAGGGTGTTGACTATACACTAAGCTACAAAAATAATAAAAAGCCTGGGGAAACAGCAATTGTAACGATTACAGGAAAAAAGAATTTTAAGGGCAGACGGGAACTGCAGTTTGAAGTTGGCATGGGAGATCTTGCAAATACGACTGTGACTGTGGCAGATAAAACCGTCAGCAGTAAGGTTGGCGGATACCTGCGAACTCCAGTTCTAAAAGACGCCAATGGAAACAAACTAGCTGCCAAAACAGATTATGATAAAAATATTGTTTATAAATGTTATGGCAGGGAATTGGATAAAAAGACAGATAAACTTCCAGCAGGTGCCGAGGTGACAGTTGAAATCACAGGAAAAGGCAATTATGAAGGAACCAAAACAACTGCATCATACCGCATTCTTGCAGCGAACAAGGATGTATCCAAAGCATCTGTCCGAGTGAACACAAAACAGTATTATAGCGGACGAAGTGTGATTCTGGCAAAAAATGAACTGACTGTAAAAATAGGAAAGACCATACTTTCTGCAGACGATTATGAAATTTTGCCGGACACTTATGTGAACAATCACAAAAAAGGAACAGCCAAGGTAACAATCCGTGGTAAGGGTGCTTATGGTGGAACCAAAACAATCAGTTTCAGGATTTATGCACAGAGATTAAAAAAGTAGCAGTATCCGTCATATCATGGAGGCTAAATATGTTACAAATACAATTACCTGAAAAAGTCAAATACATTATTTTGCGACTGGAAGAAGCAGGGTTTGAGGCATATGCGGTGGGAGGCTGTGTCAGAGATTCGCTGCTTGGCAGAGAGCCAAACGATTGGGATATTACCACGTCAGCCAAGCCGGCACAAGTAAAAAATCTTTTTAGACACACGATAGATACAGGGATTCAGCATGGCACAGTGACTGTTTTGCTTGAGCATGAAGGATTTGAAGTAACAACCTATCGAATTGATGGTGAATATGAGGACAGCCGCCATCCCAAGGAGGTTCTCTTTACAGCCAGTTTGGAAGAGGATCTGAAACGGAGAGATTTTACAATCAATGCGTTTGCCTATAATGATAGAAGCGGCATGGTAGATATGTTTGATGGTATCGGCGATTTGGACAAAAAACGGATTCGATGTGTTGGAAAAGCTGTTGAGCGATTTGAGGAAGACGCACTTCGAATGCTCAGGGCGGTCCGGTTTTCGGCGCAGCTAGGGTTTTCGATTGCAGAACAGACCAAAGAGGCGATTATGGAGCTTGCGCCAACACTCCAAAGAATCAGTGCAGAACGTATTCAGGCAGAGCTTGTGAAGCTTTTGGTGTCCAATCACCCCGATAAGATGCAGGAAGCCTATCAGCTTGGGATAACCAAAGCGGTGCTGCCGGAACTTGACGCGGCTTTTGCTACACAGCAGAACAATCCGCATCATATGTATACAGTGGGAGAACATTTGATACAAACACTGCTGCATATCAGGGCAGATAAGTCACTGCGGATTGCGGCGCTTTTGCATGACATTGGAAAACCTGCTGCCAAAACAACAGATGATCAGGGCATCGACCATTTTTATGGACATGTAGAGCACAGCACAGATTTGGCTGAGTCAATCCTAAAAAGACTCAAGTTTGACAATGATACAATCACAAAAACAAAGAAATATATCACATATCATGATTATGATATTGCACCATCTGCAAGAGCAGTGCGCAGAGCCATCAACAAAATTGGCGAGGAGTATTTCGGGCAGGTGCTGGAATTAAAACGTGCGGATACATTGGCACAGAGCAGCTATCAGCGCCAAGAAAAATTAGACCAAATTGACAAGGTTGAAGAATTGTACGAACAAATTCTGCAAAAAAAAGAATGTGTATCGCTCAAAACGCTGCAGATAACCGGAAATGACCTGATTGCGCTGGGAGTACCAAAAGGAAAAGAAATCGGAAGGATACTCAACAGCCTTCTTGAGGAGGTTTTGATTGACCCCCAAAACAATACACCAGAATATTTGATACAAAAAGCAAAAAAAATGATGGTATAAACAACCCCCCTTCCACATAGGATAGAATAAAATAGTGTGAACTGTCAGCCATGAGTTGCTAGAACAGTTGCACGAATCATTATCCGCGTGGAGGGGGACTTTTTGTGAATGACAAGGCAACCAGTGTGTTAGAGCAGTATGATATGACGATTAACCGTACCTTTAAAGGGCGTGGAACCATAATATGTGATACGGAAAAAGGCATGCGCGTACTCAAAGAATACAAGGGAAGAACAGAAAAGCTAGAACTATTGCTACAGCTCCAAAGCAGGCTCGGAGACAATCTAAGGACAGATACCTTGATTCGAAATAAAGAGGGCGGACTGTATGTGAGAGACATTGACAACAGCATATACATACTTGAAGAACAGGTTGAAGGCAAAGAATGCAGTTACAAAAGCGAAGAAGATATTGTGAAGGCATGCAGTGCAATGGCAAAGCTTCATCTGAAATTTATGCTTCCAGCATCCCATGTGGCGGCGCAGGAAGGAGTCGGGCAGTATAATATGCCTGTGTTTTTCTATGCAAATGAGATGGAAAAGCACACGATAGAGTGCAAACGTGTGAGAAATTATCTCAGAAAGCTGAAAAACAAGAGCGATTTTGAGCGGGCGCTGCTCAAAGAATATGATTATTTTCTGGATCGCGCAGTCGCAGTAACAAAACGTGCAAAAGAAGAATCCGAGGCTGAATATGAGGCGTATGTGCATAGCAACGGCATGTACTGCCATGGAGATTATCAGTACCATAATGTGATTTTTGGAAAAGGAAGCGGCGGTGCATATACTGGAATTATCAATCTTGAGCATTTTGCGCATGATATAGGGGCAAGGGATTTTTACCTTCTTTTTAGAAAAATATCGGAGAAGAGTGATTGGTCAATCGAGATGGCACAGAATATGCTAGACGCATATCAAAACAGAAGGGCATTTCCGCCCATTGAGTGGCGCAGCCTGTGTTTGCGTTTGGAATATCCTGAAAAATTCTGGAAAATCATTAATTTTTATTATAATTCCAGAAAATCATGGATGCCAAACCGTAATTATGAGAAACTAGAGGGATTGGTCAGACAAGAAAAAAATAAGGAAAAACTATTAAACAAACTTTTTTGATTTTTGCAGAACTGCCATTTTTTTAGCCTTGTGCATAGCTGGTTTATTATGTATAATATTGGTACATTGATACCTTCCATAAAAGGGCTTGACCCTTTGCGTGGAAGGTATCCGTAAGAAAAAATAAAAGGGAATCGTACAAGTTAAGGGAGAAACATTGAAAAACAGGAGATTAAGAAAATTTATTAAAAATATGTCAGCGATCCTTGCAGTATCTGTATTTTTGAGCGGATGTAGTGCAGAAAATAATATTTTAACTGCGCTGATAGACGATCAGAATGACAGGATAGAGCAGGAACAAAACACCAATCCCACAAAACATCCAGGAATTTATGACTCAGAAGATGTGGCGGTGGTTGTCAAAAAAGATATGGAGGCAGGAACGGTACAGTTTCAGAATGTCTCAACCTCACGCCGCTATACATTAAGCTACAGTGGCATTACAACATTGTATGACAAAAATGATCAGGCATTGACGATGGAGCAGCTAAAAGAAGGAAGTGTTGTCACAGTCCGCTTTTATAAGCCGGAAAAATCGCTTTCTTATGTCAAAGAAAATCCAGACTGTATTAGCTATAGTAATGTTCGCAATTATGAAATGGATTTAAGAAATGGCACAATATCAATAGGAAATGAGCTTTACAATATTAGCGGGCACGTTGTTGTTGTCTCAGACGGCAGAGAAACCGATATGATGGAAGTGAACCAGGTGGATGAACTGAGTGTCTGGGGCTACAAAAATATGATATACGGAATCCATGTCGAAAAAGGACATGGGTATTTGCGGCTGCAAAATGAAGATTATTTTGTAAATGGGTGGATTGATGTTGGAGACAGAGTGATTCGAAAAGTGGCAGAGGACATGCTTTTGGTGGTGCCAGAAGGAACCTATCCTGTCACAGTGAGTCATAAGGGAAGCAGTGCCACACAGGAGATAACTTTTGCTAGAAATGAAGAGATGGCGTGGGATCTTGGAGATGTGGAAATAACAGTTGTCCAAAAGGGAAAAATTATTTTTACCCTAACACCAGTTACAGCCAAGGTAATGATTGATGGAAGGGAAGTCAATGTGTCCAAGCCTGTAGAACTTGAATACGGGCTTCATCAGATGCGCATTATAGCAGAAGGATATGATACAGTAGCGCAGTATATCAAAGTGGGAGAGCCGTCTGCTAATATTTCTGTAGAGCTTGAAAAGAGTGAGGAGAGCACACAAGAGGAGACAAGCGAAACACCGGAGACAAAAGCATCCAAGGAGTCAGAAGAAGAGGATGACGAGGAGGAAGAAGAAAAGACAAGCAAAAAGTATCAAACGAAATCTTCCTATGAAGATGACGAAGAGGATGATGACGAAGAGGAATCTTCAGAAAAGAAAGATGAGGATGAGGAACCAGAGGACAGCAAAAACGCTGTGGTATCTTCTTCAGGCAAATACAGGGTATACATTGACGCGCCAGAAGGGGCGGAGGCATATCTTGACGGCAGCTATATAGGAATTGTGCCAATAAGCTTTAGCAAGAAAGAGGGGAGCTATGTTGTGACGCTCAGAAGGACCGGATACCAGCCAAGAAGCTACACACTACAGATAGATAATGAGCAAAAAGATGTGAATTATTCGTTTACAGAGCTTATGAAATTAGAGGAGTAGAACAAATGTTTAAAAAATCATAAAAAATAGGTATTTTTTCTTGACAAAACAGGGCTTTTCGCCTATAAATAGATATAGACGCCCAGACGGCGTAGGTTTTGGACAACACTTACAAAAACAAGAGGAGGAGTTCACGATGAACAAAACAGAGTTAGTAGCAGCTATGGCTGAGCAGGCAGATATGACAAAAAAGGATGCTGAGAAGGCATTGACAGCTTTTACAGAGGTTGTTGCCAAGGAATTAAGAAAGGGCGAGAAAATTCAGTTAGTAGGCTTTGGAACATTTGAAGTTACTGAAAGAGCAGCTAGAGAGGGCAGAAATCCTCAGACAGGAGAGACAATGAACATTGCTGCTTCAAAAGCGCCAAAATTCAAACCTGGCAAAGCATTAAAGGACGAAGTAAACAGATAAAATTGTTCTTTAAAACGATTTTTTTGAACGGAATTCTTAGAAACAACCGATGATTTTTCATCGGTTGTTTCTATATATGTATCATGTTAGTAAAGTTGCGAAGGCGAATAGATGTTTGGCCGACTTTACTCTTTAGAGCTGTCGCGCAGCGACAAAAACAGGATAGTAAAGTCGCAAAGACGCACGAGAGGAACTTTAAAGAGCGCCCTTGCGAATGAAAGTTACTCTCGTTGAAGGTGAGTCGAAGCGGCTTTACTCTTTAGAGCCGTCGCGCAGCGACAAAAACAGGATAGTAAAGTCGCAAAGACGCACGAGAGGAACTTTAAAGAGCGCCCTTGCGAATGAAAGTTACTCTCGTTGAAGGTGAGTCGAAGCGGCTTTACTCTTTAGAGCCATCGCGCAGCGACTTAATAATAGGAGCAAATTATGAGATTGGATAAATTTTTGAAAGTATCGCGCCTGATCAAGCGCCGTACTGTTGCAAATGAAGCATGTGATGCCGGTCGGGTGTTTATCAATGAGAAACCGGCCAAGGCATCTGCAAATGTGAAAGTAGGAGATATACTGACAATTCAGTTTGGCAACAAGGATGTGAAAGTGGAAATCCTGGATGTTCAGGAAACGGTCAAAAAAGACGAAGCAAAAGAGTTGTTTCGTTATCTGTAAGGAATCCGTCATAGATGCGCCCATATTCTCATATACTGTATGAGGAAAGGGGCGTATTGGCTATGGAAAATATGAATGCAAATGCCGGAAAGCACAGATTCAGCATGGAGCAGCGCCGTGAGTGTAAAATAACCGGAGTTGTGGAGGTTCACTCCTTTGATGAAAACAATATATTGATGGAAACAGTAGATGGAATGCTTGCCATTAAAGGGAATAACCTGCATGTAAGCCGCCTCAATCTTGAGAAGGGGGAGGCAGATGTGGACGGCAGGGTAGATTCTCTTACATATTCAGACAAAAGCACGCTGGCAAAAAAAGGAGAAGGGCTGCTGACACGCCTGTTTAGCTGATGAGTGGGGAGATTGTCAGAGAGTGGAATTTCTGGATAGTATCCATGATAACAGGGGGCTGCATGGCCTTTGCGTATGATGTGCTAAGACTATTTCGGCGCCTTGTCAGGCATGGCAGATTTGCAGTGGATATAGAAGATATCCTATACTGGACGATATGTTTTCTTTTAAGCTTTACACTGCTGTATTATGGAAACAATGGCGTAATTCGTTTTGCGGCTGTATTTGGCGCCGCGATTGGAATGCTGCTCTATGCAGTTACAGTGGGACGCTTTTTTGTGAAAGTCAGTTATTGGCTGATTGATAAAACCGTAGGAAGCCTGATTCGTCTGATTTTAAAGATTGCTCATAAAATACGGCAGATGCTTTCGCCGATAAAACGCCTGTTTATCAGAGGATATCACAGATGGATAAAATTTGGACTATTTCAGAAAATCAGGTTGACGAGGAATGCAATTGCGCATAGAATGAAACTAAAAAAACAACAGAAGAAAAAAAGGGGAAAGGGGGATACGCATTATGGCAAGAAGAAAAAGAGGCAGAGGAAAACCCAAAAGAAGAAAGATACCAGAGTTTCTCCGGGCAAAGAATGAGAATAGGCTAGGTATGACCGTTGCCGCAATTGCGATTTTGATAATGACAATCGTGGTGGGCGTCAATTCCATTTCCCTGAAACAAAAGGAAAAAAAATATGCTGCCAGAGAACAGGAATTACAGGAACTGATAAAAATAGAAGAACAACGCGCAGCAGAACTTCAGGAATTTGCGACCTACACAAAAACCAAAAAATATGCAGAAGAGGTGGCAAAGGATAAGCTTGGACTTGTGTACGACAATGAAATCATTTTTCAGGAAAAAGAATAGAGACCACTTGTAATGATACCACTTTATTCAATTTTACATATGCTGGTGGACGGAGTTTGTGCATTTGCCATGTTTAGCACAGTTCTTCCACAAGAAAATGGATATTTATATATGCTGCTGTATAATTTTTGCGCATTTGCGCTTCAGATGCCGTTTGGCGCAGTTCTTGACATGATTTGCGCCAGGGATAAGGCACAGCGGTACAATGTTCCATTTCTGACCGCAGCAGCAGGAATATTTTGTACCATTGTTGGAGTGCTTACCAATCCAGTTCTCTTGGGAATTGGAAATGCATTGTTTCATATTGGCGGCGGTGTAGGTACAATTCATGAAGATACTGCGAAAGGATACTGCGGCAAGGGTCTTGGTGTATTTGTAGCGCCAGGGGCGCTTGGATTGTATCTAGGAACATGGATTGCAAAAAATAGTTCTTCAAAGAGCTGTTTTTTTGCTGTCAGTGTTTTGATGGTACTGATTTGTATGAAAATGGCAGTTCTGCCAAAAGTACAATCTGATAAAAGTGTAACAGCAGTGCCAGCCAAACCTTTCGAAAAGCTGTATATGGCAGCGGGGTGTTTTGTTGTGGTGGTACTGCGATCTTATCTTGGAATGACAGTCACATTCGGATGGAAAGCAACTGCGCTTGCTGGATTTTTGGCAGTCTTGGCGCTTGTGTGTGGCAAAGTGGCAGGTGGATTTGCGGCGGCACGTTTTGGAGCAGTCAAGACAATCGTGGCTTCACTGCTTATGGCAGCAGTCTGTTATGGAGTTTCCGAGCAAATTTTGCTGGGAATAGCAGCGTTATTTTTATTTAATATGACAATGCCGATTACGCTATATCTGATGATTTCCAAGTTTGCGCAGATGCCTGGTTTTTCCTTTGGATTTTTGACATTTGCATTATTTCTTGGGTTTCTGCCTTCTTATTTTGAATTGCCGCTTCCTGCGGATGGCACAATCATTGGAATAGCAGGAAGTATGCTATCTTTAATCATACTGTTGGTATGTATATGTGCAGGAGGCCGAAATGGCTGCATATCTGATTGAAATGTTTGGGGTTTCCCTAGTGTTTACAATCATAATTGAACTTGTGGTGACAGTTATTTTGGGATTTCGCCGCTGGAATAGCATATTATTGGTAGTGCTTGTGAATATACTTACCAATCCGCCGGCAGTGCTTGTTTGTTGGATATGCAGCTTGTATTTACCCCATATTCCAGAACTGTTGGTGCAAATTATAGTAGAAATCATTGTAATCGCAGTGGAAGCAGGACTTTATATGATGTATAAACAGAAATTAAAGGGACAAGTTCTTCATGTTGTGTTTCTGTCACTGACAGCGAATCTGTGTTCGTGGCTGTTTGGAGTATTGATTTTATGAAGGTAGTTTCAGAACTGAAAAGCAGCAAATGCAGGGACAGTGTGCAGAGCACAGGAAAATAGGAGCGTATCAATGAAAAAATGGAAATGCTTTTTGAGTATTATTGTTTGTTGGATGTTCTGTGGTTTTTTGGTAAACGCAGATATTATTTATGAGCCGCCTGATTATTTTTATGAAACACATTCCTCAAAGTGCGAGTATCTCAATCGTGCATTTACTGCAAATGGACCCGATGATGTAGTGTATATATACAAAAGTCCCGAATCGCCCCAAATTATGGAAACCTTAAAAAATGGAACGATAGTACGTATTTATTATACATATCAAGACAGCAGTGCGATTTCGTGGGGCATATGTGATGACGGCTGGGTTCCTATGGAATATATGGAGGTAGTATACGATAGTATTTCCTTTGCCGAGGAATACGCGGCAGATATTGCAAATCAGGAAGGTGTGTTAGACGAACAATATATGGGACAAACTGTTTATCTTTGGACGTATCCTGGAGCAAGTTCCTGCACAGAAATACTTGCAGAGGACCATATGCCTCAATACAACAAAAAATATATTGATATAGAGGGTCGAAGCTGGGGCAATATTGGATATTATTATGGAATAAGAAATCGTTGGGTGTGCCTTGATTTTCCAACACAGGATTTTGATGCATTGTTTCCCGATGGAGCGCTGCAAGTAGGCAATACAATCAAAGAGGAGTCCATGCAGTCAGCAGAAACAGAGCAGGAAAGTAAACGGATAGTACCCAAACCCAATCATGGAATGGTGATTCTGACAACCGTGATTGTGCTTGCGGTAATTCTAGTGACAATGATCCTGTTAGTGCTTATGAAACAATCTAGGAAAAAATTGTGAAATTTTGCTTAAAAAAGTGTTGACACATTATGAAATTGATGGTATAGTATCTATTGTTCGGTAAGCAACACAGCAAAACCGAGCAGATTCAAAAAATGCACCGCTAGCTCAGTTGGTAGAGCACCTGACTCTTAATCAGGGTGTCCAGGGTTCGACCCCCTGGCGGTGCAGGTAAAAGTACTATTTTTGAAGCGTAGGCTTTGGGGATGGTGCTTTTTATTTTTTCGTGCAAATATATTAGAACAAAAATAATTGGAAGGATACGTGCGGAACGAATGATATTTGAAACACATGCACATTATGATGATGAACAATTTGACACAGACAGAGATGAGCTGCTGAACGCTTTTTATGAAAATGGGATTGGCTATGTGGTGAACGTAGGAGCAAGCCTTAAAAGTACCCAAACCAGCATTGCATTAGCAGAACAGTACCCGTTTGTTTATGCAGCGGCAGGCGTCCACCCAAATGAAACAGCAGAACTAAACGAATCCACCTTTGAATGGCTTCGCAAACAGTGCCTTCACAAAAAGGTGGCTGCCGTAGGGGAAATTGGATTGGACTACTATTGGGACGAGCCATCGCATGAGATACAGAAATACTGGTTTGAACGTCAACTGGTACTTGCAAAAGAAATTAATAAACCAGTGATTATTCATTCCAGAGATGCGGCAAAGGATACTTATGATATTTTGGCAGCACAAGATGCAGGTGAAATCGGAGGCGTGATACATTGCTATTCATATAGCCAAGAACTTGCACTTATGTATGTGAAAATGGGATTTTATATAGGCGTAGGCGGAGTAGTCACATTTAAAAATGCAAAAAAGATGAAGGAAGTAGTGGAAGCTGTCCCAATCGAAAAGATAGTGCTTGAGACAGACAGCCCCTATCTTGCGCCGGAACCAAACCGCGGCAGGCGCAATTCTTCACTTAATATACCACGCATTGCACAGGAAATTGCCCAAATCAAAGGCATATCATACGAGGAAGTCATTGCCGTGACAGAACAAAACGCAAGGGATCTGTATCGGATCTGACACGGAATAACAAAATCCGCATCAGATCACCTTATGGCAGTACCATTTGTTTCCGCAAAACCGGATAGAAAAGACCACTGCCCGAACGACCCATTCTAATCCCATAGAAATCCAGACACCATGAATCCCTAATCCCAACGGAACCGCTGCCAGATAACCCAAACCAACCCGAATCACCCACATTGTCAGCAGGGAGAAAATGGAGGTAAAGTTCGCGTCGCCCGCCGCACGCAGAATGCTCGGCGTTACATTAGAGAGCGCCCACACAAACGGAAGCGGGATGGCTCCGATAACGATTAGCTGATAAATGATTGTCAAGGTTTCCGCATGGGGCGAATACAGTGACAAAATCAAAGGCAGTAGTGGTCCCAGAATCAATACAGATGCGAGGCAGGAAATACTGCCCAGCAGGATCATCCGCGTGCCATATTTTTTCGCTAGTGGAATATCCCCTGCGCCAATACATTGTCCGACAATGGTAATCGTAAGCGTGGACACAGACAGCCCTGCCGAATAAAACAGACCAAAGGAAGAGTTCGTAATGGCGTTTGCTGCAATCTGCGCGTTGCTCATGCCGGAGATATAAGACTGTACAATCAGGCTGCCACCATTAAAGAATATCTGTTCTGCTGCAAAGGGAATCCCAATCTGGAAAATGCTTTTCTGATAGTTCCAGTCTATATGTACAAGCTCCCGAAGTGGAACTGTCAGGCGTCCTCGTGGGGTAACCAACAGATAAACGGCCACGCCCCCGCCGATCAGCCGCGCGATATTATAAGAAAGCGTGGTGCCCAGGATATCCAGCTTCATGACATTCAGGAAAAGCATACTTGCAAAAAGGTGGATCAGGTTGATAATCACGGTCAGGCGAAGGCAAGTCTTGGTGTCTCCCACTCCCCGCAGTACGGCAAATACACCATTATATAAAGAAAATGGTATCAAGGAAATGCCAAATCCGATGGTATAGGCAGTTGCCTTTTCCCGAATCACAGCGTCTGCGGTGCCAAACATCCAATTGACCATAGAATCAGAAACCACCAGCAGCAGTGTGCAGGTAGCAAGCGCTACCATAAAGGAGGCAAATACAACTTGTCCGGCTGCGCGGCGCATTTTCTCCTGATCGCCTTTTCCCTTATATTGCGCGACAACCACTGTACCGCCCGAAGCGACTGCATTCGAAAGTGCGATAATCATGTAAGTCAGGGGACTGACCAGACTGACTGCTGACACGGATTCCTGGCTGGAAGAACTGATCATTGAGGTTGTCAGCATTCCAATCAGATAGATAAAAAACTGGTCGATCAAAAGCGGACCAAACATACCGAAAATTTCCTGATACGAAAATTGTGCGCTGTCAAAATGACGGCTCAGCCACGCGTCTGTCCGGGAGCCAGGCTTTACCAGTGTAAAATGTGTTGATTTCATTGGGATGATGTCCTTTCAATGTTGATATGCGGATGGATGATAACGCCATTTCGCTTTTCAGCATTATACCATTTTCGTTCGAAAAGTAAAGAATTTTCGGATAATGTATGTAACAGTTATTCTTAAGTGCTATCGCGCAGCGATTAAAAAAGCTTTGCTAAGAAATGTCAAGTGGGATAGTAAAGTCGCGAAGACACACGAGAGGAACTTTTAGGAGAGGGAATGCGAGTGAAAGTTCCTCTCAGAACAGGTGTGTCGAAGGGACGTTACCCTTAAGTGCTATCGCGCAGCGATTAAAAAAGCTTTGCTAAGAAATGTCAAGTGGGATAGTAAAGTCGCGAAGACACACGAGAGGAACTTTTAGGAGAGGGAATGCGAGTGAAAGTTCCTCTCAGAACAGGTGTGTCGAAGGGACGTTACCCTTAAGTGCTATCGCGCAGCGATTAAAAATAGGAGGATTCTATATGGCGACGCTCGGAAACCCAACCAACACAATTGCCGTGTTGAAAAAATATGATTTTAACTTTCAGAAAAAATACGGCCAGAATTTTTTAATTGATTCCAACATTCTCGAAAACATTATAAAGGCAGCAGAGATTTGCACAGATGACTGTGTGATTGAAATCGGTCCAGGAATTGGAACCATGACGCAGTATTTGTGCGAGAATGCCAGAGAAGTAGTTGCTGTAGAAATAGATAAAAAGCTGATACCAATTCTGAAACAAGATACACTGGCTGCATATGATAACATTACAATTCTCAATGAAGATATCTTGAAAACAGATATCAATGCAATTGTGCAGGAAAAAAATAATGGAGCGCCTATAAAGGTAGTGGCAAACCTGCCATATTATATTACAACGCCAATCATTATGGGCCTGTTTGAGGGAAACATTCCCATTGAAAGCATCACAGTTATGGTTCAGAAAGAAGTTGCACAGCGCATGCAGTCAGGGCCAGGCACAAAGGACTACGGCGCGCTTTCGCTTACTGTTCAGTATTATGCCAAACCGGAACTAAAGTTCATTGTACCAGCGGGGTGTTTTATGCCGCGCCCCAATGTTGACAGTGCAGTTATCCGCCTTGTACGTTGCCAAAATCCGCCGGTGACAGTTTCAAATGAAAAACTGATGTTTGGAATTATCAGGGCAGCATTTAACCAGCGCAGAAAAACGCTTGTAAACAGCTTGAATAATGCAGCAGGGTTGAATATAACAAAACAGCAGGTTCATAATGCGCTTGAAACGATGGGATTACCATCTACAATCCGTGGCGAGGCGCTCACACTGGAACAATTTGCTGTATTTACGGCTTTACTGACAAAAATCGAGTAGGGGAGTGTTCGGAATAATTCTTCAATAACTCTGCTCCCAAACTCTTGAATGCGATCTTCGGGTGATATCTGGTTTGGATAGTTTAACAAGATATAATAGTACAGATTCCAGATAATTCCCTCCTCTGGAAATTTTACCCGCCCATTCTTCTCCTGATTCGGGTAGAGCTGCAAAAACAAATTACTGGGTCTATGACTATAAAGATAGATATAATCATATTCTGGCGGCTCTGCATCTGGGGTAGAACGGCCGAACGGACCAGTATATTTTTTCAATTTTCGCTTTTTAGGGATACGTGAGTCGTTGATTTCTCCAGCGACCTTGCTGAGCGCCTTTTCAAAGATTTTGACCATTTCTTTTTCGGGCATATCACCGGTTTTCAAACCATATTCAAATGTTAACATATTCTTGACCTCCATCTTCTGGCTTATCGATCCATTTTGAAAGAATTATATCATATGAAATTTCGAATAGCAATTAGCACGCTATTTCGTTCTGGCGTTCTAGAAGGTCAGAAGTTACTTTTCACACCCGCGCCATGCACTTGCTGCATGGCGTCGGAGCAAGCGCCAAAATGCGTGCTTTTTAGCATTTTGTGTGCATCAATTGTTGCAATTCACACCGAAATCGTTGTAAGTATATGTGAAATCTGGCGTAAGTGTGAATTGTAACGGTCAGAATGCTTTGGTATTCGCGGCGAGCTGGGAGCGGTTTGGGAGCAAAACGCGGAACTGTTACGAAATAAAACTGAACAAACAAGATTTAGGTTGAAATATGGCCGGAAGTGGACTAAAATGTAAATAACAGATTCCATCAACGAAAGAGCAGATACACGAACCGAAAAGGAGGTATTTCATGGAACACAGCAACCCGTTGCTTCGAGACAGCGACAGCACAAATAAATTTATAACAATTGGCGAAATTATGCTTCGGCTGACGCCGCCGAATTATGAGAAAATTCGAATGACAACCAGCTTTGAGGCCAGCTATGGCGGCAGCGAAGCCAATATAGCGTTAGCGCTTGCCAATCTTGGCGTTGACAGTACATTTTTCAGTGTTGTGCCCAATAACAGTTTAGGAAAAAGTGCTGTTCGTATGCTTCGCAGCAATGATGTGCACTGTACACCAGTTATTTTGAGCACACCAGAGGAAACGCCTACACACCGGCTTGGCAGCTATTATCTTGAAACAGGTTATGGTATCCGGCCAAGTAAGGTTATCTATGATAGAAAGAACAGTGCCATTACGGAGTATGATTTTAGCAAAGTAGACTTAAATCAATTATTAGAAGGATTTACCTGGCTTCATTTGAGCGGTATTACACCTGCGCTGGCACCAAATTGCAGAGAACTTATTATGAACTGCCTGAGAGTTGCAAAGGAAAAAGGAATTACAGTCAGCTTTGACGGAAATTTCCGCAGTAAGCTTTGGACATGGGAGGAAGCGCGAGAATTTTGTACACAATGTCTGCCCTATGTAGATGTACTGATGGGAATTGAACCATATCATCTGTGGAAAGACGAATCCGATCATTCCAAGGGAGATGTAAAGGACGGCGTTCCGATGCAGCTTAGTTATGAGCAGCAGGATGAAATTTTCCATGTATTTGTAGAACGCTATCCCAATATCAAATGCATTGGAAGACATGTGCGCTATGCACACAGCGGCACAGAGAACAGCCTAAAAGCATTTTTGTGGTATGAAGACCATACATTTGAAAGCAGGCTGTATACATTCAATATTTTGGACCGTGTAGGCGGCGGCGACGCATTTGCAAGCGGTTTGATTTATGCAATGATGCATGGATACAGACCAATGGATATGGTTAATTTTGCAGTGGCAAGCAGCGTGATTAAACATACAATCCGCGGCGATGCCAATATTACAGACGATGTGGCGAGCATCCGCAATCTGATGAATATGAATTATGATATTAAGCGGTAAAAGGATACATATTATTTCTGAACGCTGGCTAGTTTTAGCTGGCGTTTTTTATATACGGTGAGTAGGGGAAGGAGAATCTTCTCTGCTCAATTACCTATTTAATACGTTTGGTAACAGTTCAGCCATCAAAATTGAACCAATAAAAAATAATAGAAAAAGTGCCGAAATTTTTCAGCCTCTTTGTAACGACTTTTCCACAATAAATTTCATTTTTACATCCAATTTGGGATTACAGCGTGGACATGGAATCCTATGTGTATAACTTTTCTGTAATTCCCGTTTTTCCTGCGTTTTTTCAAAAAGCTGTCCACAATCTCCTGCGGGCACCGGATGTTATCCACCGTCATTTTGACGGTATGGTACACTGCTGAAATTCGCTTTTTCTTCACGTTTCTGATAAAATCAGATTATCGGAAATGAAAGGAGGCGTTCACAGATGGGTGGCAATTATGAAAAAAGCATGTACAACCAGCTTATGGAAATCATGACACGTCTTGATTCCGTGGAACAAGATCTCCATACTGAAAAGATCGAACATAAAAATGATGTTGACCGTCTGAATGCCAGGATAGTTTCCCTTGAACATGAAAATCAGCTTCTTAAAGACGACAACGCCCGATTAAGAAGCATTATCAATAATGACAGCTCCAACACTTCCCTTCCGCCATCCACTGACCAGAAAGGCGGAAAACCTGCCAACACCTATAACAGCCGCCAGCATACAGAGCGTAAAGCAGGAGGTCAGAAAGGACATAAGGGTACAACCCTTACAAAAGCAGAAGTGGAAGAAAAAATCCGGTCAGGAAAATGCAGGCACGAAATCAGGGAGATTGGAGATCCTTCCAGCCGGAAATATGTCACAAAATATGTCGTAGACCTTGATGCTGCATCTCTTGTAACGGAAATACGCATCTATGCAGATAAGAATGGGAAATTCAACATTCCGGATGAATACCAAAGCGACGTAGTATACGGAGCAAATGTAAAAGCACTTGCGACAGTCCTCTACAGCGAGGGCGTCATGTCAAACGACAGGATAGCTGCATTCTTAAATGCTGCAGGCAATGACGAACTCGGTCTTTCAGCCGGGAGCGTTTATGGATTCTGCAAAAAACTTGCAGGAAATGCTGAAAACAGTATCCAAAATTTAGAAGAGGAACTGCTGAACCATGAAGTGGTATTAACGGATGCAACCACAGTAACGGTTAACGGAGAACAGAATTATATCCGAAATTTCAGCATAGAAAAGGCTGTTGTCTATCGTGCCATGAAAAGCAAGTCAATAGATGCCCTTAAAAAAATAGATTTTCTGGAAAAATTCTCAGGAATCCTGGTTCATGACCACGAAACAGCATTATATCATTTTGGAACAGACCATGGTGAATGCAATGTCCATCTCATCCGTTATCTACGAAAGAACACTGAGGAGACGGGGCATAAATGGTCAGTGGAAATGAAAGCCCTGCTCTGTGAGATGAACCGGGAGAGGAAAAAGCGCATGGATCTGGGGGAAAATTCCTTTCCAGAAGAAATCCTGTGTGACTATGAGAAAAAATATATGGATATCATTGCTTCGGGACGTAAGGAAAACAAACAACCGGGACACAGATATGCAAAGAAGGATGAAAAAGCACTGCTGAACCGCCTGGAAAAATACATGAATAATCATCTTTTGTTCCTGCATGATTTCAGTGTGCCGTTTGACGATAACATGAGTGAGCGAGACCTGAGAAAAGTCAAGAACCGCCAGAAGATGGCAGGAGGATTTCGCAAAGACAGTGGGCATGAAATGTACTGTGCAATCCTGACAATCATAGAAACCCTGAAAAGAAGAAATATGGGGTTGATAGAAAATGTAAAAAAGTTATTTATGGGGACACCGGCTATTTTTTAGCCGGTGCAATGCCCGTTAGGTCAGCCGAAAAGCTGAACTGTTACTACTAGGCTGAACTGTTACTACGTTTGTTCTAATGTGGATTGGTTTGTGTTGACACAAGGAAACGTGTATGCTAAACTGTGGGTGGAGCCATAACCATCATCCATGCTGATTTGGCTCAACGGAATTTTTATGAGGCGTCAGGGGTGATAAGACTTGGATAAATATGAATATAAAGTTCGATCAGAAGAAATATCAAAATTAATCGAAAGCGGAAAATATGTGGAAGCTGTACACATCGCAGATAGTATCGACTGGAGAAGAGTTAAAAGTGTCACCACACTGCTTAAGATTGCAGCATTATATAGAGTAAACAGACGCAATGAGGATAGCAGGGAAATTCTTCTGCTTGCTTATGAAAATGCTCCTCAAAACCGTTCGGTTTTGTATTCCCTTTGTGAGTTATCAATTGAATTAGACGATGTGGTGGCGGCGATAGAGTACTATAAACAATATGTCAAGCAGGCACCCAAAGATTATGGTGTCTATACGCTTCGTTATCGGATTTTAGAAGCTCAGGAAGCAAGCCTTGAGGAACGAATTGAGATTCTTGAGGAGTTAAAAAGGAGAGATTATCAGGAAGAGTGGGCTTATGAGCTTGCTTATCTTTATCATAGAGTAGGACTTGCTACCAAATGTGTAGAAGAATGTGACGATATTATACTTTGGTTTGGCGAGGGTCCTTATGTAATGAAAGCAATGGAGTTAAAGGCGCTCCATGTACCACTTACGGAAGTACAACAGATAAAATACGACTCAATGCTGAATCATGAGGAGGAAGATTACGAAGAGGAACAATATCATGAGCAAGAATATGATGAAATGGATTATTCCGGGAATTATGATTCGATGGAATATGGTGGTGAAAATACAAATTTAGTAAATTATCCAGAAGGCGGTATGGAACAAACATATGGCCAGGAAAACAATACACAACAAGTATATGAGAATGAATTTTACCAGCAGGAAGCATACCAACAAGGTGCCTATGAAGATGGATATGAGCAGCAATTCTATGGAGAGGGAGCCTATCAGCAGGAAGGATATGAGCAGCAGCCCTATGGAGAGGGAGCCTACCAGCAGGAAGGGTATGAGCAGCAATCCTATGAGGAAGGAGCCTACCAGCAGGAGGGGTATGAGCAGCAATCCTATGGAGAAGGAACCTATCAACAGGAAGGGTATGAGCAGCAATCCTATGGAGAAGGAACCTACCAGCAGGAAGGGTATGAGCAGCAATCCTATGGAGAAGGAACTTACCAGCAGGAAGGGTATGAGCAGCAATCTTATGGAGAAGGAATCTATCAGCAGGAAGGATATGAACAACAGCAGCCTTATGAAGAGGGAGCTTATCAGCAAAATGGGTATGTAGATGATGGCTATGGCAATTTAAGTTATATTGGCAGCGAAGGTTCTAATCTGGACAGTGGTTATACAGGCGAGTTTTATGTGGAGCAGTTGTATGATGAAAATGGCAATCTGATTCAGCCTGAAACCTATACCGACGAAAATACGTCCAATATTGACTTTGGCAACACAGGCTATGAACAGGGAAGCTATTCAAACAAGGGGAATTTCAATACAGAGTACGCCCAAAACAGCTATCCGCAGGAAGAAAATGGTTATGCAGACAATCATGAGGGTGCACAACCATACAGTGACAATATTTTTCGTATTCAAGATTATAATAAACCAACAGAACCAGCTTCACCACCCAAAAATGTGGTGGATATGAGCCAGTATAATACGATTAATCTGCAAAAAGTAGTTGCAGAGAGCATGAAAGAGCTGTTTCCTGACGATGAGGTGTTTGAGGAAGAGCGGGAAAAATTCAGCATAGAAGCACAGGAAGAGTTTGATAATACAGCAGCCAATACAATTATATATCCCAATTTGCCTGATAAGCGAAATACAAAAAGAGAAGCGGCAGCTTCTGGCATACCAGGCCATTCTATGGAAGCGGCAGCGGATTTAGGGATACAAGGCTTGCATACAAATAATGATAATGTAGCAATGAGGTTCAGAGAAGTAGACAGACTGAGCCAGATTGTGGCAGGCGTATCAGAAACCACGCCAGAGCCAAATACAGGGTCCATCAGCAGAGTGATTCTGCCAGGAGAAAATGCGCGCTTTATTCAAGCAGATACAGACATGGATACATTGCGCAATACTACAGACCAAACAGTAAATGAGGAACACAATCGTATGGAAGAACAGGATGAAAATGTTTACCACGATCAAAGTCTTGTAGCAAAAGATAAAGCGCAGAAACAATCTACGGGAACGATGAATCTTGCTGATGTATTGAAAGAATGGGAACGTATGAAACTTGATACGGCCAGGAAGCATCAGGAAGAAATCAAGAAACATGTACTAACCCAGACTGGAAAAATATTTGAGAACTTTGACAATTCAATAAAAAGTGGAATTTTAGGAGAGCTAGAGCGAGAGGAGCAAGAAGCACAAAAAAGGCATACAACCAGAAAAGACCGCTCAAAAACAAATTTCTTGGAAGCTGATGTCACAGGTGAGATTCCACAGCAGACAACACCCGAATCAGAAAATGAGTTTGACGTTGCTTATCTGTCAGAGGCAGAAATTGAGGAAAAACGCGAGGCTGACCGCAAAAGAGAGTATTTGTCCGAGCTTGAACGCGTTGTGACACAAGAACTTAGCAGCCCAGAACAGACATCTCCAATGGAAGAACCAATACAAGAGACTGTACAGACCGCAGGTGCTGAACAATTTGAAGAACCTGTACAAGCAGAAGATACTGAGCAATTTGAGGAATCTGTACAAGCAGAAGAAACTGAGCGATTTGAGGAACTTGTACAAGCAGAAGAAGCTGAGCAATTTGAGGAACCTGTACAAGCAGAAGAAGCTGAGCAATTTGAGGAATCTGTGCAAAATGAAGACATGTATGAAGAAGATGGCCTTCAAACACAGGATACCGCGCCATTGCAGGCATATTATGATTTAGAGGGAGAATATACTGCACAAGACTATGATGACACACAAAATATCATAGATGCAGAATATCCGCAGGAAGAGGAATATGAATCTAATCAGGAATCCTATTTTGCAGAGAATGAAACGGAATCTGCTAAATATTATGAGACAGAATCCTATCCAGAGGAATCAGAAACTGCTTATGACCCGTCAGCATATGAGGGATCAGAATATGATGAGGCGGGATATGACGACAATGAGGCGTATTATGAACAGGACGAAGAACCATATCCGGCCAAACAGAAGGAACTTGATCCAGAGGAAGAGGCAAGCATTGTTGAGATGGCAAAAGAAGATGCCTTAAAAACGCAAGAGATCAAGATGAATACGGCTGATCTAAGTTCGCTTTCAGAAAAAATAGTTGCGGCAACCAAACGGGAGGCAAAAGGAGCGAAACGCGAGGATATCCGAGACTTTACGGCAGAAGAACAGACACTTTTTGAGAATTTTGCAGTGACAAAAAAGATTAAGAGGCAGATTATTTTCGCAGTGGAACACATGACGCTTGCAGCGTATACAGGCAATATTATTCTTACAGGCGATGCGGGTCTTGATACGGTCAGAATGGGAAAAAATCTATTCAAAGTCTACCAGGCAGCAGATGCAGGATTTTCAGGTAAGATGGCAAAAATTACCGGAGAAAAAATAAATCAAAGAAATTTAAAAGATGTCTTTGAGAAATTGAATAATGGTGGTATTATTATAGAGAAAGCAAATGGCATGAGTGAGGAAAAACTATATGAGATGGCATCATTGCTCAATCAGGAAAATCTCGGTATTGTAGTGATTATAGAAGACACCAAAAAGGAGATTGCAAAACTGTTAGAAAAACAGGCAATGATAGCGGATTATTTCAACATTAGGATTGACCTGATGGAGATGGACATCAATGCACTGGTTGCGTATGCCAAAAACTATGCTTTAGCGTTGGAATATTCCATTGATGAGTTAGGTACACTTGCCCTTTACACAAGAATCGCCAATATGCAGAGCGGAAACCATGTGGTGACAAAGGATGAGGTAAGAGACATCGTGGATGAGGCAATTTGGAAATCCAAGAAATCAAAAATTAAGAATTTTGTAGACGTACTATTCGCAAGAAGGTACGACGGAGAGGACATGATTGTTCTGAAAGAACGAGATTTTATGTAACAAATTAAGTAATGGGGGTAAGTTTTATGAACAATGCGGACACAACAGTATTTATTTCCGATGCAGATCAGTATGTATTTGGTCAAGGCACGCACTATGATATATACAAGAAACTGGGTGCACATTTCTGCAAAAAGGGAAAAAAGGATGGTGTTTTTTTTGCTGTATGGGCACCAAATGCAAGAGAAGTATATGTAATCGGAGAGTTTAATGATTGGAATGAAAGTGCATCTCCAATGGAGCGCCTTGGCGAGGGAGGAATTTTTGCAACATTTGTAGAGGATGTAAAAGAAGGACAAATGTACAAATATCTTCTGGTACTTCCTGACGGCAGAAGGCTTTATAAAGCTGACCCATATGCAAATTATGCAGAGATGCGGCCAGGGACTGCATCTAAAGTATATGACTTAAACCATTTCAAATGGAGCGATAAGAAATGGCTTGCAGACCGCGACAAAAAAGACATGAACAAAGAGCCAATGTCAGTTTATGAATGCCATATTGGTTCCTGGATGAAACATCCAGATGGAACAGAGGATGGATTCTACAATTATCGGGAATTTGCTGACCGAATTGTGGAGTACTTCAAGGAAATGCCATATACACATATTGAGCTGATGGGAATTGCTGAATTTCCGTTTGACGGTTCTTGGGGATATCAGGTAACAGGATATTACGCACCAACCTCAAGGTATGGAACGCCAGATGATTTTAGATACTTAATTGATTTACTGCACAAAAATGATATCGGCGTTATTCTTGATTGGGTACCTGCACATTTTCCAAGAGATGCACACGGACTTTGTGAGTTTGATGGTACTTGTCTGTATGAACATCCGGACAAGAGACTTGGTGAGCATCCTGACTGGGGCACCAAGATCTTTAATTACAGCAAAAATGAGGTTCGCAATTTCCTGATTGCAAACGCGCTGTTCTGGATTAGAGAATTTCATATTGATGGACTCAGAGTGGATGCAGTGGCATCAATGCTGTATCTTGATTATGGCAAACAGGATGGCCAGTGGGTAGCAAATAAATATGGCGGAAATGAGAACCTTGATGCGATAGAGTTTTTCAAGCACTTAAATTCTGTAATCCATGGAGCGCATCCTGGCATTATGATGATTGCAGAAGAGTCAACAGCTTGGCCAAAGGTGACAGCAGCGCCCGAGGACGGCGGACTGGGATTCTCCTTCAAATGGAATATGGGCTGGATGCATGACTATTGTGAGTATATGAAATTAGACCCTATCTTTAGAAAAGATAATCATTACAGGCTTACCTTTGCGATGAGCTACAATAACAGTGAAAATTATATTCTTCCACTGTCGCATGATGAGGTTGTTCATTTGAAATGCTCTATGGTAAACAAGATGCCGGGCTATGAAATTGATAAATATGCAAACCTTAGAAATCTCTATACCTTTATGTTTGGACATGAAGGAAAGAAGCTGTTGTTTATGGGACAGGACTTCGCACAGGAGCGTGAGTGGAGCGAGGCAAGAGAGTTAGATTGGAATCTACTACAGAATCCGCTCAACAAAGGAATGCATGATTTTATGAGTGAGCTGCTTCACATTTATAAAGAAAGTCCTTGCCTCCATGAGATTGACAATGATTGGCTTGGGTTTGAGTGGATGAACGCAGATGATACAGAGAACAGCATCTACAGTTTTGTCAGAAGAAATAAAAGCGGCAAACAGCATATGTTGTTCGTGATTAATATGACGCCGATTAGCCGCCCGAAATACAAAGTTGGCGTGCCAATGAATACACAATACAAATTGATATTGAATTCAGATGATGTCAAATTTGGCGGCAATGGAGGCAAGATAGCAAAGACATTAAAGGCTAAGAAGGGCGAACAGGACAACAGAGAGCAATATATTACATTTAACCTTCCACCTCTTACAGCAGTTGTATTTGAGTTTTAATTATTATTATATACCAAAAAATAAGTGTAAAAAAATGAGTGCATAGCACTCATTTTTTTACACTCATTTTTTTGTACTCCATTTGGAGCAGTCCCATACATCAGTAGCAAGTCCATCATAAAATTCCGGTTCATGACAAACCATCAAAATGCTTCCGTGATATGCTGTCAGGGCTCTTTTTAATTCAGTTTTTGCGTCTGTATCAAGATGATTGGTAGGCTCGTCAAGAAGCAGAATATTGGTAGGTTTATTAATCAGTTTGCATAGCCGGACCTTAGCTTGTTCCCCTCCGCTTAGTACTTTTACTTTGCTTTCAATATGTTTGGTCGTAAGACCACATTTTGCAAGAGCAGACCGTACTTCGTACTGAGATAGAGAGGGAAATGTATTCCAAATTTCTTCAATACAAGTTGTGGAAACAGATGCGTCCATTTCCTGCTCAAAATATCCAATCTCCAGATAATCACCAAGTTCCACGCCCCCATTTAAAGGCTGAATAATCCCAAGAATACTTTTTAAAAGCGTTGTCTTGCCGATTCCATTTGCACCTGTAAGCACAATTTTTTGTCCGCGTTCCATCGTAATATTGAGTGGAATAGATAAAGCTTCTTCATATCCTATGACAAGGCTTTTAGCAGTGAAAACATATCGCCCGCTTGTTCGGGCTTCTTTAAACTGAAACTGCGGCTTTGGCTTCTCGGAAGCAAGTTCGATCACATCCATCTTATCCAGCTTTTTTTGGCGAGACATTGCCATGTTCCTAGTAGCTACCCGCGCTTTATTTCTGGCGACAAAATCCTTTAAGTCTGCAATTTCTTTTTGCTGTCGATTGTAAGCGGCTTCTAGCTGGGTTTTCTTCATAGCATAAACCTCTTGGAATTTATCATAATCACCAACATAGCGCGTTAGTTGTGCATTGTCCATATGATATATAATATTGATCACACTATTCAAAAAAGGAATATCGTGTGAGATCAAAATAAATGCGTTTTCGTATTCTTGCAAATATCGCTTCAGCCATTCAATATGATTGAGGTCCAAGTAGTTTGTAGGTTCGTCCAAAAGCAAAATGTCAGGCTTTTCTAGCAATAGTTTGCCAAGAAGAATTTTGGTACGCTGTCCGCCGCTTAAATCTGTGACATCTGTATCAAGACCAACTTCCAAAAGACCAAGAGCCCTTGCGACTTCTTCCACTTTTGCATCAATCATATAAAAATCATGTTGATCGAGCAATTCCTGTATGGTGCCAAGTTCCTCCATATAGGCTTCAAGTTCTGTTTCGGAAGCTTCACCCATTTTGTCACAGAGTTCATTCATACGGGCTTCCATTTCATACAAAAAATCAAAGGCAGATGAAAGCACATCTTTCACCGATAAGCCTTTTTCTAAAACTGTATGCTGATCAAGATACCCCACACGCACGTTTTTGGCCCATTCTATTGTTCCTTCGTCCGGCATCAGCTTGTTGGTAATAATATTCATAAAAGTAGATTTGCCCTCGCCATTAGCGCCAATCAAACCAATATGCTCTCCTTTCAGAAGCCGAAACGAAACATTTGTAAAAATCGTTCTATCTCCAAATCCGTGAGAAAGATTTTCTACATTCAAAATACTCATTGTTAAAACCTTGCCTTTCCAAGTCCTATTTTCAATTTTCAATATTTGTGATAAACTATATATCTGATATTACAGGAGAACAACAAAGCAGTCAATATAAAAGGAGCATGAGCAATGGCAAAAGCAAAAGAGATCAAAACAAATGCAATGCGTATCTTAGAGACCAAGAAAATACCATATAAATCGTACACATATGAATGCGATGAATTTATCGACGCAATTCAGATTGCGGACATGCTTGGACTTCCCTATGAAAAAGTGTACAAGACATTGGTGACACAAGGCAGCAGCAAAAATTATTATGTGTTTGTTATTCCTATTGCAGAGGAGTTGGATATGAAAAAAGCAGCAAAATCTGTCGGGGAAAAATCTGTCGCGATGCTTCATGTAAAAGATATCAATGCGGTGACAGGATATATCAGAGGCGGCTGTACTGCGATTGGCATGAAAAAGCTGTACCCCACGCGTATTGCACAAACTGCACAAGAACTGCAGCAAATCATCGTCAGTGGCGGAAAACTTGGTATGCAGCTAGAACTTGCCCCACAAGATTTGGCCGCCGCATGTAATGGAGAATTTGCAGACTTATTGGCAGCACGCTAAAGGATGTATTTTGGTTACTGGAACGAAGTAGACAGTAACGTATTTTGAGATAAAAAGACAAGGAGTGTGGATATGAAAACAGTGAATGTTCAGGAAATTACCAAAAATATCAAGGAAATGTGTATTGAAGCCAATCATTTTTTGACTTCAGATATGGACGATGCATTAAAGGGGGCTGTTGATACAGAGAACAGCGCGCTTGGAAAACAGATATTAAACCAGTTGCAAGACAACCTATTTATTGCAGGCAAAGATATGATACCAATCTGTCAAGATACAGGAATGGCAGTAATTTTTATGGAGATAGGGCAGGACGTTCATTTTGAAGGCGGAAGTTTGGAGGATGCGATAAACGAAGGAGTCCGCCAAGGATATGTGGAAGGGTATCTGCGCAAGTCGGTCGTCAAAGACCCACTCATTCGTGAGAATACCAAAGACAATACCCCGGCAGTAATACACTATGAAATGACCACGGGTGACAAGGTGCAGATAACGGTTGCCCCCAAAGGTTTTGGCAGTGAAAATATGAGTCGTGTTTTTATGCTGAAACCTGCTGATGGCACAGAGGGCGTCAAAGATGCTATTCTTGCGGCCGTCAGAGATGCAGGGCCCAACGCCTGCCCGCCGATGGTGGTGGGAGTCGGAATTGGCGGAACTTTTGAAAAATGTGCACTAATGGCAAAAAAGGCACTGACCAGGCCAGTAAATCAACATTCCGAAATACCATATGTCCACGAATTAGAAGAAGAGCTTTTAACGAAAATAAATCAAACCGGCATTGGTCCAGGGGGGCTTGGCGGGACAACAACGGCGCTTGCTGTCAATATCAATACGTATCCAACCCATATTGCAGGGCTTCCAGTAGCAGTTAATATTTGCTGTCATGTAAACCGTCATGCAGTTAGGACAATATAAAAAGGAGAATGAATAGAAATGGATAAATACATCAAAGCACCAATCACCGAAGAAGATGCCAAAACACTGAGAGCAGGCGATTATGTATATTTATCAGGAACAATATACACTGCACGGGACGCGGCTCACCAGCGCATGGATGAAACGTTGAATCAAAACGAACAGCTTCCAATAGAATTACCGAACAATATTATTTATTATATGGGACCATCTCCAGCAAGAGAGGGGCGCCCTATTGGGTCAGCAGGACCGACAACAGCAAGCAGGATGGACAAATATGCACCGAGACTTTTAGATCTTGGATTAAAGGGAATGATTGGAAAAGGGAAAAGAAGCGATGCAGTGAAGGAGGCGATTGTTCGCAATGGAGCTGTATATTTTGCAGCAGTAGGCGGCGCGGGGGCGCTTTTATCCAAGTCAATTACCGCATCAGAAGTAGTAGCATATGATGATTTGGGAACAGAGGCTATTCGGAGACTGGAGGTCGAAAATTTTCCTGTTATTGTAGTGATTGATTCACAGGGGAATAATCTGTACGAAACGGCAGTTCATGAATTTGGAGGAGCGCAATAAGTATTGTATATACAAGATAAAGTATTATAGTTCCACAATATTTTACAATATCTTGTATATACATTTTTAATGCAATAAATTTGCGTATTCCAGACAAAGCATCAATTATAAGCTGATTGTTGTGGTTGCAATTTTTTCACGAAATCTTGTATCGTGTTCGACAAACAGCATAGTGGGCTGATACTCCAACAGAAGTTTTTCAATTTGCATTCTGGAAAATACATCAATAAAGTTTAGTGGTTCGTCCCAAATATATAAGTGTGCTGGGGTAAGCAAACTTGCCGCAATAAGAACTTTCTTTTTCTGGCCTTCAGAAAAATCTTCCATATTTTTCTGGAATTGTACGCGTTCCATGTCGAGTTGGCGAAGAATTGCACAAAAAAGACTTTCTGATAGATTTTGTTTTGCACAAAACTTTTGGATAGTGCCGCTTAATATAGAGGTGTCCTGATTCACATATGAAATCACCAATCCTGACGCAGTTTGTCCGGTTCCGGATTCTAGGACATTCATTGTGGAATGTGTCCATCCTGATTTTTGCAAAATCATTTTAATCAGAGTGGACTTTCCGCAGCCATTTTTGCCATGAATTGCGATTCGTTCTCCCTTATGAACTGAAAAATTCAGGTTTGTCAAAACAGGACTTTGAGCGTCAGCATATTGGAGGCAATAATCTCGGAAAGTTACAAGTGTATTTTTATGATGCACCAAGGAAATGAGCTTCAAGTCAATAGGCTGCTCTAAGTCAACTAAAAGACCTTCCTTTTCTTTGATTTCTCGATTCATGCGATTTATCATTTGTGTTGAGCGGCTTTGCATTTTTTTAGTTTTTGCTCCAATATAGGCGCGTGCGCCTTTGCACCGATCGTGTTCCTTAATAGGATCGTAGCCTATTTTTGTGCTTTCGTTTTTGTCGGCCCACATAGCGGTGCGTGAAGCAGCTTGCTTTAGCTTGCCAATCTCTTTCAAATGTTTTTCATTTTCTGCCAATGCAAATTGATCAGCACGCTGTTTATTTTCCCACCAGCTTGTAAAATTTCCATTTTGCACTTCAATTGTCTGACGGTTTAGGACAAGAACATGATCGATACAAGCATCTAAAAGATCGCGGTCATGCGATACAAGAATAAAGCCTTTTTTGGACGCAAGATAGTTTTTGACATGTTCTCTGGATGCCTGATCTAAATGGTTGGTGGGTTCATCAATCAGCAGAAAATCATTTTCGCCGGAAAACAAAACCGCAAGCAGAACCTTTGTCCGTTCTCCAAGACTTAGGGTATAAAAAGGCCGGTATAAAATTTCTGTATTTTCGGATAGCTGTTCTAACTCACAGATAACGCGCCAGAATTCACATTGATTTTTTAGATTGTCTATCAACTCGGCAGCAGGAAGCTGCATCTGCTCCTGTGAAATCTGGTACGGAAAATAATCAAATACCGTTGAGCTGCTAATTGAGCCAGCATATTCATATTTTCCCAAAAGCAGATTCAAAAAGGTTGTTTTTCCCTTCCCATTTCGGCCTATAAAGCCTAATTTCCAATCTGTATCAATACAAAAAGATACATTTTCAAAAATAGTATCAAAATTTCCTTCATAAGAAAAAGTCAGATTTGTTACATTTATTTGTGCCATATCAATTCTCCTTTCAAGCTCAAGGGTTCTTTTTATGCCATTTTGGTACAATCGAGAGTGGAATGCTGATATCATTACGCGCCGCGCTTCCCGTGCGATGTTTTTGCAGCATATTTCCGCTGCAGGGGCGGCACAAAAAAAGAACCATTTGTCGCCAAACAGTTCCATTACATACTATAACCTCTTTTTTAGAGCATTGATACAGCCAATCACTACACGGAAAAAATACGTCACTTTCTGTGGCTATGGCCGCATATCTTATGATCGCCTTTTACAAAATAAGAAAAAGAGGTTATGAGAACATAATCCACTTTTGGCAACATGATAAACAGTACCTCCAATAATTGCATACTGTTCCAAACTTCATGTGATCAAAAGTAGATTATTTCCGCATCTTTTCACCTCTTTCTCGATAATGGTGACATTCTAACATGATATATCGCAACTTGTCAATACCCAAAAAGATTTATCGGAAAATTATTGGTAACAGTCGTTACTTTTCACACCCGCGCCAGATTTAGGCATAACAATACGCCGATGCTACAG
>CAJUKA010000037.1:8120-38130 GCA_910586585.1 uncultured Lachnospiraceae bacterium | reverse complement strand
TTCCACTCTATTATAGCAGATTTTTAAAGACTTGGCCAAAAGACTTATTGAAGTAACTAAAAAAACATTTATTGCGATATTAGGAAAATTGTGCTATAATAAATAACAGCGAGAGAAGCATGCTGCTCGCATGCTTTTTTGGTGTATGGGGTGCACAAGGAAATTTATTGTTTCTGAAACATGTATCTCGTGCGGCGAGCAGTAGGAAAGTAATCCCTGCCCGATTATTTGTATTTTAGGATTTTGCAGTGTATGTATTCTTGAAGAATATTTGTTTGATAATGTAGGTATATTTTTATTAGATGTGTGCACATAGAATGAAGAATCAGCTACAAGATCAAATGCAAGAGGCTTCTCAAGAGTACATAGTAATTCAAAGGAGGAGAAAACTTTATGAAAAAGAAAGCATTATCACTTATTTTAGCATCTGCTATGGTTGTTTCTCTAGCAGCATGTGGCAGCAATTCAACAACAGAGCCGCCTGTATCGGATTCCGCAGCAGACAAGCCGTCAGAGGATACAGCAGCGCCTGCTGAAACAACACCGTCAGATACAGCATCTGATGAGAACACATCTTCTGATGCTCCGACATCCGACATGAATATTGCGATGATCACAGACTCAGGTGATATCACAGATCAGAGCTTTAACCAGACAACTTATGAATCCTGCAAAGCATGGGCAGAGGAAAACAATGTTCCATTTACGTATTACAAGCCGGACAGTGACTCTGACGAAGCACGAAATGCAAGTGTAGACCAGGCGGTAGCAGGTGGTTCCAATGTCATTGTTATGCCTGGATATATGTTTGCAGCAGCAGTTGTTACACAGCCAGAGCTGTACCCAGATGTAAAATTTGTTGCACTTGATGTTAGCGCAGGCGATATCTGCGAAAAAGGTGTAGGAGAGGGTTATACGTATAATCCAGATGACTATACAGTAACAGATTATTATAATGAAGAGAATGTTTACTGCTGTACATATCAGGAAGAACTTTCTGGATATATGGCAGGATATGCCGCTGTAAAGGCTGGCTATAAGCATTTGGGCTTCCTTGGCGGAATGTCCGTACCAGCAGTTACCCGTTTCGGCTATGGATATGTTCAGGGAATTGATGCAGCAGCAACAGAACTTGGTATTGAGGGTGAAGTTGAAGTAGAGTATGTATGCGGCGGACAGTTCTACGGTGACGCAGATATTACAAGTGCTATGGATACATGGTATGGTACAAAGGGCGTTGAGGTTGTATTTGCATGCGGCGGCGGAATCTATACATCTGCAGCAGAAGCAGCAGGAAAAGTTGACGGAAAGGTTATCGGCGTTGACTCTGACCAGCAGCCTATTATTGATGGCAAGTATGGAGAAGGTATGACAATCACCTCTGCTATGAAGGGACTCGAAGCAACTGTTAATACTGTTTTGACAGATATCAGAGATGGAAAGTGGAGCGATCATGCAGGAAAGATTGAAAACCTTGGAATGGTTTCAGAGAATCCAGAAGAGAATTATGTACAGCTTCCGGTAGATACAACACAGTGGAGCGATGCATTTACAGAAGATGATTACCGTGCTCTTGTAAAAGCAATGTACAATGGTGAAGTTAAGGTTTCTAATGACATTTCAGCGATGCCAAAGACTTCCGTAAAAGTGACAGATTATGGCAGCATTAAATAAAAACAATGAATAGAGCAGGAAAGAGGGAGGACAAGCATACTCCCTTTTTTCAACATATATGTATTTATCGTCCATATTTTATTTGACAGTCCAGCTATGCAGAAAGAATTGTTGAAAATGTATAATTTTGGTACAATTTTTTGTTCCGACAATTTAGAAACAGCATAGCTGGGCTGTTATTATTGAAACGAATCAAATGGAAGGGGGTATGTAAAGAATGGCTGAGTATGCGATAGAGATGCTGAATATTACAAAAAAATTTCCAGGTATCATTGCAAACGACAATATTACTTTACAGTTAAAAAAAGGTGAAATCCATGCCTTGCTTGGAGAGAATGGAGCAGGAAAATCAACATTGATGAGTGTGCTGTTTGGATTGTATCAGCCAGAAGAAGGCGAGATATACAAAGATGGCAAAAAAGTTGTGATCAATGACCCAAATGATGCTAATGCACTGGGAATTGGGATGGTTCATCAGCATTTTAAATTGGTAGAGTGCTTCTCTGTTCTGGATAATATCATTCTGGGAGTGGAAACAACAAAAGGCGGTTTGCTCAAAAAAGATGAAGCAAGAAAAAAAGTTACTGCTTTATCTGAAAAATATGGTCTTTTTGTTGACCCAAATGCCATTATTGAAGACATTACAGTGGGTATGCAGCAGCGAACTGAAATTTTAAAGATGTTGTATCGTGACAATGATATCCTAATTTTTGACGAGCCGACTGCAGTACTGACACCGCAGGAAATCAAGGAATTGCTGACTATTATGAAAAACCTTGCGGCAGAAGGGAAAAGCATTCTTTTTATCACACATAAGCTTGCAGAAATTATGCAGGTCGCAGACAGGTGCAGTGTTCTTAGAAAGGGAAAATATATCGGCACAGTAGCAGTAAAGGATACAACACCAGAAAAACTTTCTTCCATGATGGTAGGACGAGATGTTAATTTTGTTGTGGAAAAAAAGCCATCGAAGCCAAAAGAAGTCGTGCTTGATATTAAGAATATGACAGTAGCGTCAAAGCGTCATAAAAATAATGCGGTCAATAATGTAACCTTTCAGGTGCATAGGGGTGAGATTGTTTGTATCGCTGGAATTGACGGAAATGGACAGACGGAGTTTGTATATGGGCTTTCGGGACTAGAACCATTAAAAAGCGGAACAATTTTAATGAATGGTACGGATATTACGCATATGCCAATTCGCAAGCGTCTGACTTCGGGAATGAGTCATATTCCAGAGGACCGGCATAAACATGGATTGGTTCTGGACTATTCCCTTGAAGATAATATTGTTCTTCAAAGGTATTTTGAACCACAGTTTACAAACAAATTTGGATTTTTAAAAAGAAAAGACATCAGAACCTATGCAAATCGTTTGATTGATCAATATGATGTGCGTTCAGGTCAGGGCGCTATTACAAAAGCACGTTCCATGTCAGGAGGAAATCAGCAAAAAGCGATTATTGCGCGTGAGATTGACAAGAACCCAGAGCTTTTGATTGCTGTTCAACCAACGCGAGGACTGGATGTAGGCGCAATAGAATATATTCACAAACAGTTGGTTGCACAAAGAGATGCCGGAAAAGGCGTTTTGCTTGTGAGTCTGGAACTTGACGAAGTGATGAACGTATCTGATCGAATCCTTGTGATGTATGAGGGAGAAATCGTAGGAGAATTTGATCCTAAGAAAGTCACGGTTGAAGAACTCGGGCTTTATATGGCAGGTTCCAAGAGAAAGGGGGCAGCAAAATGAGTACAGAACAAAGGAAGAAAGAAAGCATATTGAGGAACAATGGCTTTCAAACGATCTTGGGATCACTGCTCTGCATTATGATTGGCCTTTTTATTGGGTATATTGTACTATTGATTATCAATCCGCAAGGCGCTGGAAAAGCAATCATTGCGATTTTGAAAAACTTCCTGTATTATCCAAGCAAAGCCGCTGCAATGAAGTATTTTGGAACGACTCTTGTAAAAGCTTCAGCACTTTTGATGTGTTCTATTTCAGTATTGTTTGCATGGAAGGTAGGGCTTTTTAATATCGGTGCTGCGGGACAGTATGTGATTGGAGCAGGGGCTTGCCTTTATTGCGGTTTAAAGTTTGGGATGCCGTGGTATTTGTGCCTAATTGCAGCGATTATTGCGGCTGCAATTGTCGGCGGAATTTCAGGGGCTTTGAAGGCGTATTTTAATGTGAATGAGGTTATTTCGTGCATTATGCTCAACTGGATAGGGCTTTATGCAGTCAATATGCTGTTGTCCAATGTTAAAGAACAGACAACTCCATACACAAAACCGCTCACAAGTACGAATAAAAGTGCGCTGCTTCCCAATATAGGGCTTAACAAATTGTTTTCTAACAATGATTTTGTTACAATAGGGATTTTGCTGGCTGTTATTGTATCAGTTGCTATATGGGTTTTGCTGGAAAAAACAAAATTTGGGTATGAACTGAAAGCAACTGGATTAAATAAACATGCTGCAAAGTATTGTGGTATGCGTGAGAAAACCAACATTATACTGACAATGGTGATTGCTGGGGGACTGGCAGGATTTGGTGCAGGAATCTTTTATCTGACAGGCATTGAGCAATGGATGGTGCAGCAGACTTCTGTTCCTGCAATGGGATTCAATGGAATTGCAGCAGCTTTCCTGGGTGGTTCGAATCCTATTGGAGCAATTTTTGCTTCTTATTTTATCCAGCATATTACAAGTGGCGGTACTTATGTAGACAAAACGATGTACTGTTCACAGATTTCTGACTTGATTTCTGCGTTTATTATTTATCTGTGCGGATTTGTCTTTTTCTTCAAAGTTCGTCTGAACAGATATCTTGATAATCGGGATGAGAAGAAAGGGGGTCAAAAATAATGCTGTTATTGATTCAATATACATTAATTTTTGCTTCTGTTTTGACACTTGTTGCACTTGGCGGCTGTTTTTCGGAACACAGTGGTGTCATTAATATCGGTTTGGAAGGAATTATGGTTGTGGGTGCTTTGGGCGGTGCGCTTACAATGAAATATCTTCCGGCTGGGACAGCGGCAGTTGTCATTATTCTATTTGTAATTTTGGCAAGCGTTGTATGCGGCATGATATTTTCCCTGCTGCTTGGAATTGCAGCAATAAAATTTAATGCAGATCAGACACTTGCAGGAACTGCGCTAAATCTTCTCGGACCTGCAGCAGCAGTAGTTTTGGTAAGAGCAGTAAATACGGCTGAAAGTGCAGACAATGTATCTTCTACAGTTGTATATGGACAAGCTAAAAAAGCGTTTCTGCTGAATATTGGCAGTTTTGAATTTAACTGGTTTATGCTGATTGCGCTGTTGGTATTAATTGCTTCTTATATTGTACTGTACAAGACAAAATTTGGTCTGCGTCTCTGTGCGTGCGGTGAACATCCACAGGCAGCAGATTCGGTAGGAATTAATGTTTACAAGATGCGTTATGCGGGCGTTTTGATTTCCGGTGCGCTGGGCGGATTGGGCGGACTTGTTTATATTACAGCAGGTGTTAGCGAATGGAAGTTCGAAAACGGTGTAGCAGGGTTTGGATTTCTTGCCTTGGCAGTTATGATTTTCGGACAGTGGAGACCAGTTAATATTGGTTTGACCGCATTGTTGTTTGGAATGTTCCGCGCACTGTCAAATGTTTATATGGGATTTGATGCGCTGGTTGCGCTCAAGCTTCCAAGTACGATTTACAATATGCTCCCATACATTATTTCTCTGGTAGTTCTTGTATTTGTCTCCAAAAAATCCAGAGCACCAAAGGCAGAGGGAATTCCATATGATAAAGGAGCCAGATAAAAACGTGAAAAGAAGTTCTAATTGCCTTTGGCAATTTCCGCTTACAGCAGAGGCTGTTTCGCGGAGAACTTCTAAGTCTGCTATGCAGACTCTTTCACGTCGAAAAATGCCAAAAACAGGCATTTTTCATATGGATCAAAGAATGCCTAATATATGGGCATTCTTTATGCTGATTTGAGGAGAGGTTATGGGAAAGAATATATTAGAATATAATTCCATGCGAAAAAAAGTTTCCGAAAAGAAAATGTTTGAGCTGGAAGTAGAAGTAAAGCTGGGCAGAAATGATGACTGCTGGTGCAAAAGCGGAAAAAAATACAAAAAATGTCACTATGCTTTTGATGAGAAACTCGATGAATACCGTTTGAAAAAAATTTTGGTGCCGCCAAGGAGGATTCTTAAAAATCCGCAGCAGATACAGGGAATACGGGAAAGCGCTAAAATTAATATTGAAATTCTTGATTATATAGGCGACAATATCAAAGCCGGAATTTCGACACAGATGATTGATGATTGGGTTTGCGAGATTACAAAAAAATATCATGCGACAGCGGCAACGCTCAATTACGAAGGTTTTCCAAAAAGTGTATGCACTTCCATAAATAGTGTGGTGTGTCATGGAATTCCCTCGGAAAGTGAAATATTAAAAGAAGGAGACATTATTAATGTCGATGCTTCTACTATCTACAATGGGTATTTTTCAGATTCGTCCAGAATGTATTGTATCGGCTCAGTATCTGATGAGAAAAAACGGCTGGTAGATATCACAAAGCAAAGTTTGGAAGTTGGTTTATCCTATGTACAGCCGTGGAGAAAGATAGGAGATATGGGTGCGGCGATCCATGAGTTTGCAATAGAAAATGGGTATTCTGTTGTGCGGGAGATCGGCGGACATGGAGTAGGTCTTGAATTTCATGAAGATCCCTGGGTAAGTTATGTATGCCCCAAAGATACAGGAATGCTGATGGTTCCTGGTATGGTTTTCACAATAGAACCAATGATTAATATGGGAAAAGAGGATATTTATATCTCAGATGAAGATGGTTGGACCGTTTACACAGAGGACGGGCTTCCCTCAGCACAATGGGAAATACAGGTGCTTGTGACAGAGGATGGGTATGAGATTCTTTCCTATTAATAGAAAATTTGAGCTTCAGCGCGCTCAAAACGATCTCCACAGGCGCAATTTTTTGAGTCAAAAAAAAGATGTTGTTTTAATTCTGGGTATTTTGCTTTTGTCGGCAGTGTCAGCTTTGCTGATACTGCTGATACCGAACAATACAGGAAGTGTTTTGCGAATCACAACAGACCAAAAATTATATGGTGAATATGACCTCTTAAAGGATCAGGTAATTGTAGTAGAACAATCATCAGGTTACAATCAAATTGTGATAAAAGATGGCGCCGCATATATAAAAGATGCAGATTGTCCAGATAAATACTGTATGGAATATCATCCAATTTCAAAAGGAAATGAAGTAATTATTTGCCTTCCGCACAAACTTGTAATTGAAGTGATTGGAGAGACAACAGGACAAGAACCAGATGTGATTGCTGTACATGTAAGGGAAAGGGAGTCGATAAAATCATGGCAAAAAGGGTCGCTTACTGTGCGATGCTTTCTGCATTGGCAATGGTATTTGGATATGTGGAGGCATTGATACCATTTAGTTTTGGTGTTCCAGGAATGAAGCTGGGGATTGCGAATCTTGTGATTGTAGTATCATTATACCTTCTTCCAACATATCAGGTGTTTTTTATCCAATTAATACGTATTGTGTTAATTTCTTTTTTATTTGGGAATATGTCTATGATGATGTATAGCCTCGCTGGAGGAATCTTAAGTTTTCTTGTAATGCGTTTTGTGAAAAAAACAGGTATTTTTTCAATTATAGGAGTTAGTATCTGCGGAGGAGTCAGCCATAATGTAGGGCAGTTAATAATGGCTGTTTTGGCAGTACAAACCATAAAATTAATATACTATTTTCCAATGCTGCTCATAGGTGGACTTATCACCGGATGGTTGATAGGAATGCTGGCGCAAAGAATTCTAGAACGAATAAAAAGCAGCAGCAATGTTTGAAATATTAGTTACAATTCACACTTACGCCAGATTTCTCATATACTTACAACGATTTCGGTGTGAATTGCAACAATTGATGCACACAAAATGCTAAAAAGCACGCATTTTGGCGCTTGCTCCGACGCCATGCAGCAAGTGCATGGCGCGGGTGTGAAAAGTAACAAATATTATATAATATTGTAATATTTTCTGAAAATTTATTGACCTATAGTATCGAATAAAGTATAATATATGGTATATATTTACGAAAAAAATGCCGCAAACACCTAGAAAATATGCTAATTGCATAACTGTTTTGTGTATTTTTTATGTTAGAGGGGTGGCTAGGGAGGGTACTATATGGAAAAGAATATTGCTGCAGGTAAAATGAAAGATACTGTTTTGGGCAAGGACAGTCAGATACGGCATCTGAGAAAAATTGTAAAAGGCACCAAAATATCGCTTTTTGCGGGTTTAACGCTCTTGGTGCTTTTTCTTGTATCTGCCGTTGGGTTTGTTGATGCGGCCCAGCAACAGGTGAATTCTACAAAGTATTTGAATCAATACAGAATTGGTTCTAAGGCTTTGACATCAGCAGTGCGGTGCTATGCGGTGACAGGAGAACAGCTATATTATGATGCATATATGCAGGAATTGAATGTCGACAAAAATAGAGATATTGCGTTTGAGGGTTTAAAAGCATGTAAGATTAAAGATAGTGAGTGGGATGAACTGAATAATATTGTGAACTTGTCAAACGGGCTTGTACCGCTTGAAGAGGATGCAATGAACGCAGTGGCTTCTGGCGATATCCAAGCAGCTACAGACTTTGTGTTTGGAGTTGAGTATACCAATACGATAAATCAAATAAATGATTTAACAGAACAAACGATTTCTGATATTTTGGAACGGCTGGAAGTTAAAAAAAGCGTTTTCTTAATTTTAGAGGCAGTATTTGCATTGCTTTTCGTAATCGGATTTATAAAAATGATTCTGCAAAGCTTTAAGACAATACAGTTTTCGCAGGATAAGCTTCTTCTTCCGATACTGGAAGTATCTACACAGATGACTTCCCTTGCAGAAGGTGATCTTCATAATCATCTGAATCTTGTGGCTGATGATAGTGAGGTAGGCAAAATGGTGGAAGATATTTCTACCATGAAGGAAAATCTGCAAAATATTATTGACGAAGTGGCATATGTATTGGAACAGATGTCAATTGGCAATTACAAAGTGGACACGCAGCAGAACTATGTTGGAGACTATGTTCGTATTGAGGAATCATTACAAACGATTATTCGTGAGATGCGTGAGACTGTAAGTACAATCTGTACTGCATCGAGTGAGATTGAGTGTGGGGCAGTGCAGCTGGCGGATGCAGCAGAAGATCTTGCAAACTCATGTACCTCACAGGCAGGACAGGTTTCAGACATTGCTATCTTGATGGATGAATTAGAAGGCAGTATTAAATATAATGAAAAAGAAGCGGAGGAGGCAGTAAAAATATCCAATTTGGCAAGTTCTACACTTCTCGTTGCAGGTGAGAAGATGACAGAGCTTCAACAGGCGATGGAGGAAATTAATATTTGTTCAACACAGATAACGTCGGTTACAGGGGCAATCTCAGAGCTTGCGGATGAGATAGAGATGCTTTCACTTAATGCTTCGATAGAGTCTGCGCGTGCTGGTGAGGCAGGCAGAGGTTTTGCGGTTGTTGCGGAGCAGGTGAAAAGGCTTGCTGAAGCGTCACAGGAGGCGGCAGGACAAACAAGTACACTGATTCGCAAAACTTCAGATGCTGTGGAAAAAGGAACACGAATTGTAGCAGAGTCGGCTGTAAGCATGGAAGAAGTACAGATGGGGGCTGAAGAAACAGTGACCCGCATCAGTACAATTGTCGAAAAGCTTAAAATAGAGGTGGAAAGTATTGATCGCCTCAACGAGAATATTAATCAGATTGTCAGTGTTGTGGATAATAATTCGGCGACCTCTGAAGAAACTGCGGCAATAGGTGAACAGCAGAAGTCGCAGGTTGAAGCAATGGTACATCTTATGAGCAAGTTCAAAATATAAAAAGTCGAGGCTGCCGCATTAAGCAACGGATATCTAGTCCCGTTATATTTTACGATATCTTGTGTATACTTTTCTTAATGTGACAGCTCCAATTATAATTAATAGTTTTTATAATGTAGAAAGGATATCATAACATGAAAAAAGCAGCAGTATTTTTTGCAACAGGATATGAAGAGATAGAAGCGCTTACTGTCGTGGATCTGCTTCGTCGTGCAGAAATTGATACTACTTGTGTATCAATAGATAATGAAAAGACAGTAATAGGCAGTCATAAAATAGCAGCAGCTATGGATGCAGGAATTGATGAGATTGATTTTAATAATTTTGACATTCTTGTATGTCCAGGTGGAATGCCAGGAACAAAAAAACTTGAGGCATGTCAAAAATTAACAGACAATATCAGAAAATTTCATGAAGAGAAAAAACTGATAGCAGCTATTTGCGCAGCACCAAGCATCTTTGGCCACATGGGGCTGCTTGAAGGCAAAAGGGCCTGCGTATATCCAGGTATGGAAGCAGAATTAAAAGGTGCAGAAGTATCCTATGATAAAGTAGTAAAATCAGGGAATATTATAACTAGCCGTGGAATGGGAACTGCGATTGCATTTGGCCTTGAAATCGTTGCATCACTTCTTGACAAAGAGACAGCCGATAAATTGGGAACAACAATTGTGTATTATGCGGAGTAGTATGAAAAATCATATTGATACACTTATTTTTCAATCGGAAATTTAAGATTTCTGACGTGTATCATTGCAGTAAACTGCTCTGATATGGACGAAGTAGTACTATGATATTTGGGAATCGAGCGTGTCAACGCTCGATTTTTATGTTAATGCACAAATATTTTGACAATATACAGTCACAATGCTATAATTATCAATATAATATGCACAATTATCGAAAAACAAAGGATAAGAATGCACAAATTCAACAAAAAGTAGGTTTGGGAATATTATGACAGATCAGGAATTTCAAAGAATCGTGACATATGTGAAAGGAAAGTCAGGTATCAATTTAACAGAAAAAAGAGTGATGGTTCAGGGAAGACTTAACAGCTATATGAACCGAAAAGGATATACTTCCTACAATGAGTTTATGGATAAGGTAGAAAAACATCCTACAGGGCCAGAGGCAGAAGAATTAATGAATACGCTTACCACAAACCATACATTCTTTTGGAGAGAAAATGAACAGTTTTTATATTTAAAGCAGGAAGTTCTTCCGGAGCTTAAGAGAAAAACAAAAGACTGGCGCATATGGTGTGCTGCTTCTTCGACAGGTGAGGAACCCTATACGCTTGCAATGCTTTGCAAAGATTTTTTGGGACTTGAACATTCTGAATGGGATACTACCATACTTGCTACAGATATTGATACAACAGTTCTTGAGAAGGCCATGAAGGGAGTGTATGCAAAAGAGTCCGTAGAACAACTGCCAAATCAATATGTGCGCAGATATTTCAAACTGATAAATGATGCAGAATACCAGGTAACAGAAGAACTGAAAAGAGAAGTTTTATTTAGACAGTTCAATCTGATGCATCAGCTGCCATTTAGAAAGCCATTACACGTGGTATTTATTAGAAATGTAATGATTTATTTTGATGAAGCGACAAAAACCAAGCTGCTGAGAAACATTTATGATAAGATGGCTCCAGGCGGATACCTTTTTATAGGTTCAACAGAGTCGATGAGCCAAAGTAATACCAATTTTCGGTATATTCGACCTTCCATATACAGAAAATGATATGGAAGGGGGAAGCGTATGGGAAATATAAAGGTTTTATTAGTTGCTGGAACATTTGAAGTGAACAAATGTTTAAAAACAATTCTTGATAAGGATTATGATATTGAAATCGTTGCAGAGGCAAATAATGCCTACACTGCGCGGGACAAAATCATAGAATGTAATCCCGATGTGATGATTTTGTGTAACGATCTGCCAGGAATGCCAGGAATTGTATTTTTAAAAAAATTAATGCCGCAGCGTCCTGTTTCGACGATTGTCATAGCAAAGAAAGAATGTGAAGATGCAGCCTATAACAGTGGTGCGAAGGATTTTATTGTCTGTGGCAAAAGTAAATTTGAATTTGAAAAAGAAAATATATGCAGGCGAATAAAAAGACTGGCTGGAACATGTTGGGTTACAGAAAAAAAGAAAGAACAAATATCCATTAGTGAATTAGCAAAAGGAAACCATACAATTATAGCAATGGGGGCTTCGACAGGTGGAACGGAGGCGATTGCCCGCGTTATAAGAGATTTCAAAAGAGACTGGCCAGGGGCTGTCATGGTACTGCATATGCCAGGAGGATACACACATATGTACGCTCAACGCCTTGATAATGAGAGTGAAGTGACCGTAAAGGAAGCCAAATCAGGAGATATGGTAAAACCAGGTCAAGTTCTGATAGCACCAGGCGATAAACAAATGCGTATTGTAAAAATAAATAACATTTATCAGGTTGAATGCAGGGTTGGTCCCAAAGTTAGCGGGCATTGCCCATCGGTTGATGTTCTTTTTGAATCGGTGGCGCGTGTTGCTGGGAAAAATGCAATTGGTGTACTGATGACAGGCATGGGAAGCGATGGCGCAAATGGACTTTTGGCAATGAAAAAAGCAGGGGCGCGAACAATCGGTCAGGATGAGAAAACCTGTGTGGTTTATGGAATGCCAAAGGTTGCCTATGAAATTGGGGCAGTTGAATGGCAGGTTCCACTTGAACAAATAGCACAAAAAGTTTATTATTTGTTGGAAAACAAATCATAAATCAGTGATATCAATTAAAAAAATAGATAATAGAGGAGGAGCAAAGATGAGAATACTAATAGCAGAGGATGATTTTGCAAGCAGGAAGGTAATTCTTAAATTTTTGTCAGAGTATGGGGACTGTGATGTTACGGTTGATGGCATGGAGGCAATAGATGCCTTTATGATGGCGCTTGAGGAAGATAATCCATATGACCTAATCTGTCTTGATGTTATGATGCCGATTATGGATGGATATCAGGCACTCAAAAATATCAGGGATATTGAGAGCGAGCATAATATACCTGATGAGGATAGGGTAAAGATTATTATGACAACGGCTCTGAATGAGCAAAAAAATGTTAAAAAAGCGTTTGAACTTGGATGTACAGTATATTGTGCAAAACCAATTGATATGGAACGGCTGAAAAGTACATTAGAGCAATTAGGGTTATTATAAAAAATGTATTTACAGCGAGAAACAGGCTTAATATAAAGGGGATGGATCAAAAATGGAAGAGAATTTAGAAGAACTTCAGCTTATGGAGCAGGAGGATACAAGACGAGGCAAGTATATGACGTTTCAAATAGGAACAGATGTATTTGGAATAGAGCTTAAGTATGTGAATGAAATCATACCAATGCAATATATGGCACCTGTTCCCGAAGTGGAACATTATATCAAAGGACTTATTAATCTGCGTGGAAAAATCGTGCCTGTAATTGACGTGGCAGACCGATTTGGAAAAGAATCTTTTGAATATAATGACCGTACTTGTATTATAGTGATTGATGTACAAAATGTAGTTGTAGGATTGATTGTGGAAAAGATCTTAGAAGTAGTTTCAATTGAGGAAGAGGATATCTTACCTCCGCCAAATTCTTCCAAGGGTTCTATGCAGGGAAAATTTATCAGTGGAATAGGAAGTGTTGGCGAGAGTATTAAATTATTGCTTGATCCAGTGAAGCTTTTGAGTGACAATTCCCTTGATTTTGCTGATAATCAGGAAGATGAAGAGGACGAGTAAATGCCAAAAAACCGCGAAGAATTTTTTTACTTCATATTAAATAACAGTCAGGAATGCATCATTCGATATGATAGTCATGGAATTATAAGTTATTGTAATGACAGACTTTTAGAGCTCACAGGCTATAGTGCAGGTGAGCTTATTGGCACCTTTGTCGGTGAACTTTTGCAGAATGTTTTTGAAATCGTAGAGAATCATATTGAGCTGGCCGAAGAATACAGCGGAAAAGAAATTACAGAGGCGGTTATATACCGAAAAAATAAAACCTGTTTTCCGGTCGAAATCAAAATAATCTCAAAAAAATCTAATAACAGAGAAGTATTTATCTGTACGGCTGTTGATATGACGCGCTACAAGGAAAGCATCAGAAAAGTAGAGGAAACCAAAATTCAGATGCAGGAATCTATGAAAGCAAGGGATGCGTTCGTGGCAAATGTCACGCATGAACTGAGAACGCCAGTCAATGGAATCAAAGGCCATGCGGAAATTCTGATGGAACAGGAAAATGATTTCCAGAAGATAAATTACATAAAAATGATACTTGACTGCTGTTCAACAATGGAAGGAATCATAAATAACATTCTTGATTTTTCCAAGCTGGAAGCAGGAAAGTTTCAGATTGATGAAAAACCATTTTCGTTCTATGATTTTATGACAAAAATAGAGAAAATGTTTACAATGCTTACAATGAGAAAAGGATTGCGTTTTACATTGAATGTAGCCCAGGAAATTCCAGATATGCTTATTGGAGATGAGCTTCGTTTGACACAGATCCTTAACAATTTGGTATCCAATGCGGTGAAATTCACAGAACAGGGTTATGTTGGCATTGAGGTAACACAAAATACCAAAATTGATGATGAAATCGAGTTGTTCTTTATGGTGGTAGATACTGGTATTGGACTTTCACCAGAAGACAAAGATAAACTCTTTAAGAGCTTTTCCCAGGTAGATGCGTCAATTACCAGAAAATTTGGCGGAACAGGACTTGGACTTTCTATCACCAAAGAACTTGTTGGTATGATGCATGGAAAAATCTGGGCAGAGGGTGAGAAAGGAAAAGGTTCTAATTTTTCGTTTACTGTTAGATTAAGACAAGAGAAAACAGACGATGATTCTGAGCAGGAATCGCTTTTGAGAACTTGGAAATCTTCCAATAGTATGAATAAGATTGCTGGTGAACAGGATTTGATGTATGAATTTGGAAGTGATATCAATATCAGAGAACTGAAAAAATATTTTGAGAAATTAAATATCAGTATGGATATGGATAACTGGCAGAAAGCAGAGAGTTTTGTGACAACATTGAAACAGTTAATGAGCGGCGGTTCAAGAGATCTGCAAAGGGCTGTTTTTCGTATGGAAATGGCAATCAGAAAATCTGACTGTGACAAGGCCAGAGAAAATGCAGCGAAGGTAAAAGAACAACTGCTACAGGAAATAGAAGGTCTGGAGTTATAAGATGGGAAAGAAATTACAAAACAATGATGAGGTCAAAATACTTGTAGTAGACGATGTAGAAGTAAACCTGATTATCCTGGAAGAAATTATTAAAAATATGGGATATCAGCCTCTTCTTGCGCAGAGTGTAAAAGAAGCATTGAAAATTATAGAAGATAGCGAAGTGCTTCCAAGAATCGTTTTGTCAGATATTTCAATGCCTGATATTGACGGATACACATTTTGCTCAATGCTAAAAAAAGATTCTTATACAAAAGATATTCCAGTTATCTTTATCTCGGCGATGGATTCTGCTTCTGACTTGAGCAAGGGATTTGCCCTTGGAGCAGTGGATTATATTTCGAAGCCGTTTGAAAAAACAGAGGTTGAGATGCGTATATCTACGCATTTGAAGATATATTCTATGCAGAAAGAGCTTGAAGAAAATAACAGGCAATTAAGAATTGTTGTGGCTCGCCAGATGGAAAAACTTAGAATAGAACAGAAAAATGAGATGACAGCAATGGCGAGGCTTGTGGAAAGCAAAGAAAATATGCCTGGTACACACTACAAAAATATGCTCTATAACTGCCGGATTCTTGCTGAGGGTATGCAGCTTTCTCCCAAATTTGAAGATGAGGTGACAGATGACTTCGTAGATACGATAGAGTCCAGCTCAGGACTTCATGATATTGGTAAACTGATGATACCAGATCATATTTTGCTGAAAGATGGGCCATTGAATGAAGAAGAGCACAAAATCATGAGTACACATGCAGAACTTGGTGCTAAGATGCTAAGTGATATCTATGATGGTATCAAGAAAAATGATTTTATAGAAATGGCAATCGATATTGCAGGGTATCATCATGAATGCTGGGATGGTTCAGGATATCCAAAAGGACTCAAAGGCCAGGAAATACCGCTTTCTGCACGTATTGTAAAGGTGGTTGACGTATTTGATGCCATGATCGGCAAAAGGCGGTACAAGGAGCCAGTGCCGCTTGAACAGACACTTGAATATATGCAGAGCAAGTCAGGGACGTACTTTGATCCGGACATTATACGTGTATTCATGCGGATTTATCGGAACTTTAGCGGCATTGATTCTGCAAAATAATAAAGATAAAACGAATATTATAAAAATGACATTTTAGTAAAAATATACCACTTATAAAAATTTTCACTCCGTTAATAATAGGATTAAGATAAGCGATAAAAAGCTTGTCTTTGAAGATAGATTATAAAAAATGAAAAACAAAAATGAAAATTAACGGAGGTAGAAAATTATGTCATCACAGAGTAAGTCAAACAGAGTAGAAGTTCCAGAGGCAAAAGCAGGTTTGGATCGTTTTAAGACAGAGGTAGCATCTGAGCTTGGTGTAAACTTAAAAGAAGGTTATAACGGAGACCTTACTTCCCGCGAGGCAGGAAGCATCGGTGGCGAGATGGTTAGAAGAATGGTAAAGAGCTATGAAGAGTCTCTGAAATAAGCAAATTTACAAAAAAATTATGGGGTTGCCGCAACATTTTGTGCGGCAGCCTCATTTTTTGTGAATTCGCTCTTTTATTTTTATAAAGGCTATGCTATAATTGTAAAATGACTGTATACGAAATGCCCATACAGACGGGAATGGGCCATATAGTGTTTAATAATTTAAGAAAAGGCTGTACTGTAAAGTTACAGAAATCGCATAATATGCAAGGAGGAAATGAAACAGATGAGTTTACAGGTAGAAAAGTTAGAAGGAAATATGGCTAAACTTACAATAGAGGCATCAGCAGATGACTTCGAGGAAGCCCTTGAAAAGGCTTATCAGAAAAATAAGAGCAGATTGAGTGTTCCCGGATTCCGTAAAGGCAAGGTTCCTCGTAAGATGATTGAGCAAATGTATGGAAAGGAAGTATTTTTTGAGGAAGCCGCTAATATTGTTATTCCTTCAGCTTATGCCAAGGCTGTTGACGAGTGTACAGAAGATATTGTATCTCAGCCCACAATCGATATTGTACAGTTAGAGGTAGGAAAACCTTTTGTTTTTACTGCTGAGGTAGCGTTGAAGCCAGAAGTAACACTTGGCCAGTACAAAGGGATAGAAGTTGATAAAGCTGATATTACTGCAACCGATAAGGAAGTAGAGGACGCGATCGAAAAAGAGAGAGAAAATAATGCAAGAACAATCACTGTCGATGACAGACCAGTACAGGATGGAGATGTAGTTGTACTTGATTTTGAAGGCTTTATGGATGGTGTTGCATTTGAAGGCGGCAAAGGAGAGAACTTTTCTTTGACAATTGGTTCAGGTGCATTTATTCCAGGATTTGAAGATCAATTAATTGGCGCTGAGATTGATAAGGAAGTGGAGGTAAATGTGACATTTCCGGAGAATTATCAAGAGGCAAGCCTTGCAGGGAAGCCGGCTGTATTTCAGTGTACTGTAAAAGAAATAAAAGAAAAGCAGCTGCCAGACCTTGATGATGAGTTTGCAAGCGAGGTATCTGAATTTGATACACTCGAAGAATATAGAGAATCTGTCAGAAAATATATAGAAGAAAGAAAAGAAGAGGACGCAAAAAAAGAAAAGGAAGAGAAAGTTGTTGATGCAATTATAGAGGGTGCACAGATGGACATTCCAGAAGCGATGATTACAACACAACAGCGTCAAATGGCAGATGAATTTGCACAGAGAATTCGTATGCAGGGAATTTCAATCGAGCAGTATTTCCAGGTTACAGGACTTACAAGAGCGGCATTTTTGGAGCAGATGAAGCCGCAGGCAGAAAGCAGAATCAAATCAAGACTTGTACTGGAAGCAGTTGCTAAGGCTGAAAACATAGAAGCAAGTGAGGAAGAATATCAGGCAGAAATCAAGAAAATGGCTGAAGACTATCAGATGGAAGAGGCAGAACTGGTTGAGATGCTCGGAGAGTTTGAAAAGAAATCAATCAGAGAAGACATTAACATTCGAAAGGCAGTAGATTTTGTGGCTGCAAATGCCGTAGAAAAATAAAAGAGTGGCCAGATAAACCTGGACAAAACAGGAAAAGTAAAAAAAATATAATAAATGTGCAATTGATTTGCACATTTATTATATTTGCGTTATACTGAATTTGGATCATTGTAACAGCATATATCATAGATTGAGTGCAAAAGTACTTGATTTTGATGCAGTATGCGGATTGGAGGGAGAACTATGAGTTTAGTGCCATATGTCATTGAACAAACGAGCCGTGGAGAGCGTTCATATGACATTTATTCAAGACTTTTAAAAGAACGCATTATCTTTTTGGGTGAGGAGGTAAACGAGGTAACAGCAAGCCTTACGGTAGCACAATTGCTGTTTTTGGAAGCCGAAGACCCTGAGAAAGACATTCAGCTTTATATCAATAGTCCCGGAGGTTCCGTAACAGCTGGTATGGCGATTTATGACACAATGAGCTATATTAAGTGTGATGTGTCTACGATTTGTATTGGTATGGCAGCCAGCATGGGGGCATTTCTTCTTGCAGGAGGAACAAAAGGCAAGCGGCTTGCGCTTCCAAATGCAGAGATTATGATTCATCAACCGCTTGGCGGAGCGCAGGGCCAGGCAACTGAGATTGAGATAGCCGCAAAACATATTCTGCGTACAAAACAGAAATTGAACACAATTTTGGCTGAAAACTGTGGCCAGCCCTATGAAGTTATTGCCGCTGATACAGAGCGGGATAACTGGAAAACGGCTGAGGAAGCTATGCAGTATGGCCTGATTGACAGAGTAATTACTAATAGAACTGATATCGAAGAAAAGTAATAATGTGGTAATTTATTATGAGTAAAGGGAGAAAAGGGATGGCTGGAAAAAACATTGAAGGAAGGGTAAGATGTTCTTTCTGCAATAAAACACAGGATCAAGTCAGAAAGTTGATAGCAGGTCCTTCTGGCGTATATATTTGTGATGAATGCGTGGATATATGTGCTGATATTATTGAAGAAGAGTATGAAGATGAGCAGATAGAAGGCGGCATCGACATAAATCTTTTGAAACCTGTTGAAATCAAAGAATTTCTTGATGAATATGTTATAGGGCAGGAGGACGCGAAAAAAGTACTGTCAGTTGCGGTGTACAATCATTATAAACGTGTCATGGCTGAGAGGGATCTTGACGTGGAATTGCAAAAAAGCAATATCATTATGATAGGACCTACTGGTTCAGGGAAAACATATCTGGCGCAGACACTTGCCAAGATTATTAACGTTCCTTTTGCAATAGCAGATGCCACAACACTCACAGAGGCAGGTTATGTTGGTGAAGATGTTGAAAATATCCTTTTGAAGCTGATACAGGCAGCGGATTACGATATAGAGCGTGCTCAGTACGGAATCATATATATTGATGAAATTGATAAAATAACAAAAAAAAGTGAAAATGTATCGATCACCCGTGATGTTTCAGGTGAGGGTGTACAGCAGGCACTTTTAAAAATTGTCGAAGGCACAGTTGCAAGTGTACCTCCACAGGGAGGAAGAAAACACCCGCATCAGGAATTGATACAGATAGATACTACCAATATTTTGTTTATCTGCGGCGGTGCTTTTGATGGACTTGATAAGATTGTAGAAAACAGACTTGATCGCAAATCAATCGGTTTTAACAAGGACATTGCAGATAAGACAACAAGAGATATTGGAGAAGTATTCAAGGAAGTGACTCCACAGGATTTGACCAAGTATGGTCTTATTCCTGAATTTGTCGGCAGAGTTCCCATTAATGTATCACTTGAGGGACTTGACAAAGAGGCGCTTATCCGTATCTTAAGAGAGCCAAAGAGTGCCCTCATCAAACAGTATCAAAAGCTATTTGAGTTTGATAATGTCAAGCTTAGTTTTGAACATGATGCAGTTGAAGCGATAGCGGAAAAAGCGCTTGAGCGGAAAACAGGGGCGAGAGGTTTACGTTCCATTATGGAAAATATTATGATGGACGTAATGTATGAAATTCCTTCCGATGATACGATTGAAAGTTGTGTCATTACGAAGGAGGCAGTGGAAGGAACAAGTCAGCCTTTTATAGTACATCGAGAAGCAATGCGCACGGAGAGGGAAAGAAAGGCGAGATAACTAATTCGAGCAGGGAAGGCTGCTTCCCCTGCTCGCCGCGCCGCCGATGCGCCACTTCAGTGGCATATTTACGATGCATCGGCGTGTACATAAAGAGATAATACGCCGCCTTGAGACAAAGGCGGCGTATTGCGTATTATGAGAGGATTTTGCAGATGGAACCTAGAACTGTAATATTACCGTTGGTGGCACTAAGAGGATTAACAATAGTGCCCAATATGATAATTAATTTTGACTTGAACAGAGATTTGTCAAAAAGAGCAATAGAACAAGCGCTTAACGAAAATCAAAAGGTGTTGTTGGTGCCTCAAAAAAATGTAGAGGACGAAAGCCCGAAACAGGATACATTGTATCAAGTGGGAACGATTTCCAATATCAAACAGGTTACGAAGCTCCCAGACAATATAGACAGAGTTATGGTTGAGGGTGTGTGCAGAGCGCGTATTGTGGAAGTTTTTGACAATGATGGACAGTATCTGAGCGCTTCTTATGAGGAATTGGATGATGCCGATCAGCTTGATCCCTCAGAGGAGGAAGCACTGACGCGCACGCTCAGAGAAGTCTTTGAAACATATATTAGGTTTTATCCTAAGATTGGAAAAACGGTTTGGAAGTATTTTCAGGAGGACAATAGTCTGGCGTTTTTGATGAATCAGATTATGATAAATACGCCTTTTACATACGATCAGAAACAGAAAATATTGGAGATTGAGAATATTTCTAAACAGTGTGAGGAACTGGTATCACTCATTATGAATGAGGCACAGATTGCCGCGATACGCACGCAGTTGGCGATAAAGGTCAGAGAGAAAATTGACAAAAATCAAAAGGATTATATTTTGCGCGAACAGCTAGAATATATTCATGATGAGCTGGGAGATACGGATCAGTATTCAGATGTGGAGCATTTTGAGGAGGCGCTCGAAAAGCTGAATGCAGATGCAGAAGTTAAGGAGAAAATAAAAAAGGAAATTGCCAGATTTAAGTCTGTTATGGGAGCAAGCTCAGAAAGTGCTGTAGAGAGAGTTTATATAGAGACACTTTTGGAACTTCCCTGGAATAAAACCTCAAAAGATAACAATGATATTAATCGGGCAGAAAAAATTTTGGAAAGAGATCATTATGGACTGGAGAAGGTCAAAGAACGTATTGTGGAATATCTCGCAGTACGGAGTCTGACAGGAAAAGGTGAAGCACCCATTTTGTGTCTGGTGGGACCTCCAGGTACAGGAAAAACTTCTATAGCGAAGTCGATAGCAGAGGCTTTGAACAAAAAATATGTTCGGATATGTCTGGGCGGTGTGCGTGACGAAGCGGAGATAAGAGGACATCGAAAAACGTATATCGGCGCTATGCCAGGGCGAATCGCAAATGGGCTCAAACAGGCGGGAGTATGCAATCCGCTGATGCTGCTTGATGAGATTGATAAGGTCAGCAGTGATTATAAAGGAGATACTTCGTCAGCGCTTTTAGAGGTACTTGACCCAGAACAGAACTGTCATTTTCGGGATCATTATGTAGAGCTTCCGCTTGATTTGTCAAAAGTACTGTTTTTAGCAACTGCAAATGATGCAGGAAAGATTCCAAGACCGCTTTTGGATCGTATGGATATTATAGAGGTCACAAGCTATACAGCAAATGAGAAATTTCATATTGCAAAAGAGCATTTGTGGGAAAAACAGCTCAAGAAAAACGGACTGAAAGATACACAGCTTACGATTAGCGACAATGCGATAAAGGCAATTATTGCAACATATACACGTGAAGCAGGCGTGAGAAACTTAGAACGAAAGCTTGGCACTGTATGCAGAAAGGCAGCGCTTGAGATTCTAAAAGAAAGAGCAGGCAAGCCCAAAAAGGAAGTGCAGGATAAATGTATCAAACTGAACAGCCAGCGTCTTGAAAAATATCTGGGGAAACCAAATTATAGTGTGGATATGGCGAACGAAAAAGATGATATTGGGATTGTCAGAGGACTTGCATGGACAAGTGTAGGCGGCGATACACTTCAGATTGAAGTGAACATTATGCCAGGCAAAGGTGAAATTGAGCTTACAGGAAAGCTTGGAGATGTGATGAAGGAATCTGCAAAAGCAGGAATCAGTTATATTCGCTCTATTGCGCCTAAATATAGGATTGCGCCGGAGTTTTTCAAGGAGAATGATTTTCATATACACATTCCAGAAGGTGCAGTGCCAAAGGACGGACCTTCAGCAGGCATTACAATGGCAACCGCAGTGCTGTCTGCAATTACCAATACACCCGTAAAAGCAAAAGTTGCCATGACAGGTGAGATTACATTGAGAGGAAGAGTGCTTCCGATAGGCGGTCTGAAAGAAAAACTTCTTGCGGCAAAAACGGCAGGCATTACAACCGTTTTGGTGCCTGCAAAAAATGAAAAGGATGTGGCGGAGATTTCAAATGAAATTAAGTCAGGGATAGAGATCTGCTATGTGGAGTCTATGGATGAGGTGATAGAACTTTCTTTTGCAAAGAAAATCAGAACAACTGGAACCAGAAAGAGTAAGGAAAAAGCATAAACGCGAAAGCAGCATGGCAGAAAGGTGATGTTAGATGATAATAAAAAATGTAAACTTAGAGACTGTAATGGGGATAACAAGCCAGATTCCTCAAAACAGTATGATAGAGATTGCATTTGCAGGAAAAAGTAATGTAGGAAAGTCTTCACTAATTAATGCGCTTATGAATCGTAAGTCCTTAGCTCGGACAAGTGCACAGCCAGGAAAAACACAGACAATTAATTTCTATAATATCAATGATGCGCTTTATTTTGTGGATTTGCCTGGATATGGATATGCAAAAGTAGGTCAGAAGGAAAAAGAGAATTGGGGAAAAATGGTAGAGCGCTACCTTAGGCAGTCAAAGATGCTGAAAGCAGTATTTTTGTTGGTTGATATCAGGCATGATCCATCAGCAAATGACAGACAAATGTATGAGTGGATCCTTGCAAATGGATTCCAGCCTATCATTATCGCGACAAAGGCTGATAAAATCAATCGAAGTCAGCTTCAAAAACAGATAAAGGCAGTCAAACAGGGACTTGAGGCCAAAAAGGATACAATAGTGATTCCTTTTTCCGCACAGTCAAAACAAGGCAGAGAAGAGATTTATGAACTCATTGACAGCATGATAGAGCAGATGGAAGGAGATCAATAGAGATGGATGGAAAAAAAGCCAAAAAAGAAAATCTGAAGCTTATTGTAAACTTGTTAATCTCGTTGTTTATTTTATTGCTTTGTATTTTTTTGGTGCCAAGGCTTGTCATGTTTTTTATGCCGTTTGTCATTGGCTGGCTCATATCCTGCATCGCAAATCCTCCTGTAGTTTTTTTGGAACGAAAGCTAAAGATAAGACGAAAGGCAGGAACAGTTGTTGTTATTATCGTTGTGATTGCGGCAGTCACTGGAATGGGTTATGGATTGGGCGTAATATTGTGGCGGCAGTTATCTGGATTTGTTCAGGAAATCCCTGAGATGTGGGCGAGTGTAAAACAGGATTTTGATGATTTGGGCGTTCTTATCAATCAATATATAGGAGTTCATTCGCCAAAACTTGCGGATTCTTTGAATAATCTTGGAAATACAATCGGAGAGATGATAACAAATATTCCTAAAAGCTTTGATTTCAGTACCTTTGAAGGTATGGGAAGCATGGTCGGAAATATAGCCAGTGTTATTATATCAATTATCATGTGTATGTTGTCAGCCTACTTTTTTATCGCAGATAGAGAATGGGTAACAAAGTTTGCTGATTCTGTTCTTCCAGAAAGCATTACGCACAAATATGAAGTATTTGCATCGAGTCTCAAGCAGGCGGTTGGTGGATATTTTAAAGCACAGTTTCGGATTGAGATATGGATGTATGTGCTCTTGTTGGTGGGACTTACTGTGATGAAAGTCAAGTATAGTATTGTAATCGCTCTGCTTATGGCATTTTTGGATTTTTTACCTTTTTTTGGAACAGGGATTGTACTTGTTCCCTGGGCAATTGTGACGATGATAGGCGGCAATTATTTGAGGGCAATTGGCTTTTTGATCATATGGGGAGTAGGACAATTGTTCCGACAGCTAATACAGCCCAAAATTATGGGAGATTCGATTGGAATGGAACCGATTCCTACATTATTTTTACTGTTTATAGGTTATCGTCTTGCAGGTGTTGGCGGTATGCTGATTGCGGTACCGCTTGGAATTATTGTTGTAAATATGAATGAGGCGGGATTCTTTGACACTCCAAAATATAGCGCAAAGATTCTGCTCCAAAATATTAACAATTTCAGGCGGCTCGATGCGGACGAAATTCGGCGCGTTGACGAAGAAAATCACAAATAGTCCAGTAAAGAATTGCGGGTGATATGGAGGAGGTACTTATGTTGAAAAACTTTAAGATTTTGCTGCAATATGAAGGTACCAAATATCAGGGATGGCAGCGTCAGGACTCAACTGGAAATACCATACAAGGAAAACTGGAGTCAATTCTTTGCAAAATGACAGGTTCTGAAACGGTTTCGGTAAATGGTTCTGGACGCACAGATGCGGGTGTACATGCATTGGGTCAGACTGCAAATTTTAAGATAGAAACAGACAAATCAAAGGACCAGGTAATGCATTATATCAATCAATATCTTCCTGAAGATATTGGTGTGATATCCATTGAAGAAATGCCGGATCGATTTCACAGCCGGCTCAATGCAAAGGGAAAAATCTATCAATATCGGATATGGAACAGTGATCTTCCATGTGTTTTTGAACGCAGATATGTATATGAGCTTCCTGATAAGCTGGATATAGATGCTATGCGGGCCGCTGCTGGACATCTTGTTGGCAAACATGATTTCAAGGCATTTACTTCCAGCAAAAAAAGTAAAAAATCAACAATACGGACGATCAACAGCATTGTAGTAGAATGTCAAGGAAAAGAAGTAGTGCTTACCTATGAAGGAGATGGTTTTTTGTATCATATGGTAAGAATTATAACAGGAACTTTAATAGAAGTTGGTCGTGGAACGAGAACGCCAAAATCAGTTGTAAAGCTTTTGGATAAGGATGCATCAAGGGAGATGGCTGGGGCACTTGTACCAGCAAAAGGACTGTGCCTTATGGAGGTGCGATATTAAATTACGATAGGTTAACTGCAAAGGCAGATGCAGGTGTTCATCTGGACGCCCGTGTGCATAAAGAAATAAAGGGCCTGAAGCGGCTCTTTATTAAGTTATCAAAAAATTGGCACAGAGAGTGTAATTATCATAATCTCCAGTACCTCGGAAGTCAGAAACCGTTTTTTTGATTCTGTAATTGCCTGGTTTTAGTGCTCCATATAACCAGTCCCAGCAGATTTCCTGTTCTGAGGTATCATTGGGAATGATGAGATATGCAGGTTGATTAAATGCATAATTTTCTATAATAACAGGTACTGGTTCCCAGGTATTATTTTTTTGCGCCTCAATCACATAGTCTTCTCCATAATTCAGTTCGCCAGTTGGGGCTTTTGGATCATATTGATGAAACACAAATGTTGCTCCAGCAGGCGATACTTTTTTCAACGAAACAGACAAACCAATTTTGGGTTCTTCTGATTCACTGCTGTAAATATACACACTGCCTTCTTTGATATTAGGGTCAAATTGGATTGTATTGAGAATGTCTTTCACTTGGCTGCTGTATGTATCCCACCAGTCTTCCACATAGTAAGTTAAAGCAACAACACCAGCATAATCCTCTTGAAATGAGATAAAATCCCAATAAACATGATTATCATAAGTGCCAACACAAGCAGGATTGCCGCCAATCGTAGTCTGTTTTTCATCCAGTCCAGTACCACAGACTCCAAAATTATTTGTATATGCAAGTTCAATATAACCCGTTGTTACATCTTTAGGATAAAAGCGAATTCCATACATTCCAACCATTAGTTCGTCGCTGTCAACAGGATATGTGTCATAATTCCAACCATTAGGTACAGAGATAGAAATTTTTCCATATGGTCCTCCTTGTATTACTTCTGTGCTTGTGATAGCTGCGGTAGATACAATAGAAGATTCTTCTTCGGTAGATTCTGCTTCTGTCTGTTTTGTTTCAAAAGACTCTTTATTAGAAAGAGCAGCTATGGCAGTTTCAGAGATGTTTGCCTCTGGAAGGTTGGATGTAGCAGAATTTCCACAACCATTTAGAGTCAAGCCTATCAAAAGCGTTGTAATAATATGATATTTTTTCATATGTACGACCTCCTTATTTTTGATATTTTAGAAATCTCTCTTATTTATATAGAAGGAAAAAGCAGCAATACGTTTTAGAGAAATAAAAAATTTAAAATTATTTTGAAAAATGAAAGGATTGTGAATTTTCATTCGTATTATTTATGAAACAGGAAATAAATCAAAGTGCGCATTCCCAATTGGAGGTAAAAATCATGCGGAAAAATTTAACAAAAGTAGTAGCTGTAATGACATTGGCAGCAATTGTTGCAGGAAGTTCATCAAATGTTGCGTTTGCACATCATTCAAGAGCGTACAGGACAACGGTACAGAATCCGACACCTGTTTGCTATGCAGACGGCAGTTGTGATGTAGATGGTGTATGCCTGTTTGGAGTAGACTGCGACGGAACAGTACATCACACAACGACCTATTATAGTGGAACAAGACATCATGGAGGTCATCACCACTAAAAGGTGCAATGCTGTATTTTGGAATAGGCTGGCGCAATAAGCATTGTATATACAAGATATTGTATGAAATTCCATTATATTTTTACCATATCTTGTATATACTTTTCTTAATGCACCAGCCTTGCTCTTTTGACAAATTATGGGGATTGTCAGAATACAAAATGGCAAGGCAGATGAGGGGGAAAACTTTTGAAAAGTACAGAGGATGTAAACCGTGTTATGGAAACTTATGCAGATATGGTACAGAGAATATGTTTCGTACATCTGAAAAATAAGCATGATACGGAGGACGTATTCCAAAATGTATATATGAAATACTTGCTTTATGAGGGTTCCTTTGAGGGCAGCGAGCATGAGAAGGCATGGTTTGTACGCGTGACAATCAATGCCTGTACAGACTGGATGCGGTATCTTTCACGCAGAAAATGGGTATCGCTTGAAGCATTTGGTGAGGAAAGTGTGGTATTGGATGAACAATCAAAAGAAATTCTGGAAGTCGTTCTAAAGCTGCCGGAAAAATACCGGAACGTAATCTATCTTTTTTACTATGAAGAGTATTCGGCAGTGGAGATTGCTAAGATACTTGGAAAAAAAGAAAATACGATCTATACATGGCTTTCTAGGGCAAAAGAAATACTGCGGGAAAAATTGGGAGGTGAATGGTCATGAGTGGTATTCAAAATGTGATTCAAAAAAGCATGGAGGAAATACAGGCATCCAAAGAGCTAAAACAAAATACCCTGCAGTATCTGGAAGAACAGCGAAGAAGACAGGAGAGAAAACATTATTATAGAAAATCATACCGTGTACTGCGGTATGCATTGGCAGCAATTTGTGTATTTCTTTTGGCAGGAGCAGGCAGCTATTCTGTATACAGCAAACCTGTATCATACATCAGTATAGACGTTAACCCTTCGATAGAATTAGGAATTAACCGTTTTGATAAAGTTGTATCTGCAAAGGGATACAATCAAGATGGACAAGATATTTTGCAGCATGTTCCGCTAAAAAATATTTCTTATATACAGGCGATTGATCGCCTTCTGCAAGATGCCTATTATAGTCGGTTTTTGACAGGCGATTCCAAATTGGTTTTGACTGTTATTTCTGATCAATCGGATGTGATGCTGCAAAAAATAAATGGAAATGACAGTTTTCAAGATTATGGAGCAGTGACTTATAGCAGTGATACAGCCTGTATGACTGAAGCACACCAGCATGAAATGTCTTTTGGCAAATACAGAGCTTATTTAGAACTTTCACAGTATGACGCAAACATTACCGTAGAAGATTGTCATGGAATGACAATTAGTGAGATACAAGACAGAATCGAAACATGCAGAGGACATAACAAAGAAAATACGCAAAAAAAGCATTCTGAGTCACACAAAAAACATCATTTAGAAGAAGGATATTGAAAATTAACAGCCAATGCCAAAGCCTTGAGGGGGGTGATATTGGCTGTTATTGTTATAAATCATATAAGGAAATTGCGGGTGTGTAACTTTGTTTCAATGTGCTTTTTCACATGAGCTTAATCCTTATAGTAATTCAGCATATGTTCATAAATGTTTCTGGTCTGTTCTTCATCTCCCCACGATAAAGGGTCATCAGCATAGGACAGAATCCAAAATGGTTCTACATTCTGAATGTCTCCAGGAAGACTTTTCCATAAGCTATACATTCGGCTTGCAAAATATCTTATATCCGAACAATTTACGTAAACGCTTTTTAATTTGCTCATCAAAATTCTTCCAAACTGTTCAAGGTCCAGTTTTTTGTAATCAACATTCGTTTTTATATAAATAATAGATTTTTTGATATTTGTTTCCCATTCCAAATAGAGCAAATCATCATTTTCAGGATCGCTGAGAAATAATTCGTCAAGCCGTTTATTGTATTCATGTTCTGTTACAAAGCCCTCATAAAGCAAAATGGCATAAACGAATAATTCTTCCATGATATCGCCTCCAAATCTGATTTGTCACTGCCTCATTATATAGCATTAAATTGACAGATGGAATAGATTTTCTGAAAAACTTAATGACTGTTCTGTGGTGGGGGTGTATAATAGAATCATTATATTCTTAATAATAAGGGGAAATGAATGAAAAAGAGAATAAAAATTGTTATGTTAGCTGTAACCACCGTAGTGTCGATATGTGGTTGTCAAAAGAAAGAACCAGAAAATAATACGATTGATTTTAACACAGCTATAAAAAACACACAGGAAGCAGAGTCTATTGAATCAGGAGATTCTGTAAAGGAATCAGAAGCTTTGGAAAAGGAAACGCAATCTTCTGAGGAATCTATTCCGTTTGAAGAGACGAAGAATTCTAACGAAACAGAAGAACAATCAGCAGAATTTTCTTTAGCAGATTTGAGACAATACAAGTTTTGGTTTCTAAGTGGTGCAGGAGGCTGGGCAACCGTATTGCACATCAATCCAGATGGAAGCTTTTCGGGAGAATTTCATGACAGTGACATGGGATCAGCAGGAGAAGCGTATCCCAATGGAACAATCTATCAAAGTAAATTCAGCGGACAATTTACCCAACCTAAGCAGGTGAATGAGTATACATATGCGATGCAGATCGCAGAACTCAACTATGCGAAGGAGCTTGACACAGAAGAAATCAAAGATGGTGTGAAGTATTGTTATACAGATGTTTATGGTCTGGAAAATGCAGAAGACATTTTGATTTATTTACCAGGTGCTCCGCTTGATGAGCTTCCAGAGGGGTTCAGAAGCTGGGTGGGGTATTATGACCTTTCTATGACAACAGATACCGTGCTTCCCTTTTATGCGCTGAACAATGAAACGCAGCAGGAAGGATTTAGTGGGCATGATGTTGTCAAAGAATTCAAGGAATCAATGACATATACAGAGGAGTGGGCGGCCGAACTAGAAGCATCCATTGCAAATGATGCTCTGACAACACTGGAATATAACGAAAAAACAGGGGAGCTGTTCAAACTATGGGATAATGCACTCAATGAATTGTGGGAGGTATTGCAGTATACGAAAGACGCAGAGGAAATGGCGGCACTTACGACGGAGGAGCGTGAATGGATCGCATATAAGGAGCAGGAAGTTCAAAAAGCCGGCGCAGAATATGAGGGCGGTTCTATTCAGGCGATGGTTGTGAATCAGAAAGCAGCAGAGCTGACGAAAGAAAGAGTATATGAACTGATGAAACAGATATCATAGAGAATGTGTCGAAGAGACGTTATTCTTTAGAGCCGTCGCGCAGCGACAAAATAAAGTCGCAAAGACACAAGAGAGAAACTTTTAAGAGTGTCCTTTCGAAAGAAAGTTTCTCTCGTTACAGGTGTGTCGAAGAGACGTTATTCTTTAGAGCCGTCGCGCAGCGACAAAATAAAGTCG
>CAJUKA010000037.1:5710-8020 GCA_910586585.1 uncultured Lachnospiraceae bacterium | reverse complement strand
TCTCGTTACAGGTGTGTCGAAGAGACGTTATTCTTTAGAGCCGTCGCGCAGCGACTTAAAAACCAACAAAAGCACAGAAGGTGCACGAGAGGAATTAACATGAGAGTCCTTTCGAATGAAAATTCCTCTCCTAAAGGTGCGCCGAGAGGGCTTTTGTCTTAAGAGCTGTCGCGCAGCGACTATAAATAGGAGGAACAAATATGTCAGGGAGCTTTCCGTTGGAGGAATTAAGAGCGTTATTAAACAAAGCAAGAGCAGTGGATAAATACTGCAACCAATTTGGGGCGGACGAGCATAAGTACCAGTGGAATCCGCCGGCGTCTGTCGAAGAAGTGGAGGATTTTGAGCAGAAAATCGGTGTCAGACTGCCGGAAGAATACCGCAATTTTTTGTTATTGGCTGGCAATGGCGGTGCAGGACCTTATTATGGCCTGTTTTCTTTGCAGAAGATTTTGTATTGGGTAGAAGATAACATGGACCCCAAAAAAGAACCTGTGTTGTATCCAGGAATCGAGATACCACAGGAATACTATGAAGATGAAGATGAATATGAAGATGAAGAACTTGATGACGAGGAATATGACTGTGCGCATATGCTTGATGACGTGGAACAGGAAAACGATTCTGAGACAGAAGGAGAGAACTATCTACAGGGCTGTATACCAATTGGCAGTCAGGGAGATTCTTATTTTATGTATTTATTGCTGTCAGGTCCAAACGAGGGACGGGTTGTGTATGTGGAAAGCGAACTGACATACGTTTTCTTTCCAAGGGAACAGGGCTTTCTTGCATGGTACAAAAGATGGCTGCGTGAAGTCAGCGGCGGATATCATATTTTTTGGTTTGGAACAAATTTAGACGGCGATGAAGACGAGCTTCGGGAGCGTTATCAAAATACTACAGATAAGGAGGAGAAACGGCTGATTCTTTCCAGCATGGAGAAATTCCCAGTCCTGTCAGCAGCATCGAAAGCGTGGATTGTAGAAGCGGTACAGGAGTATATACACGAATCAAATACCAGATGGCTGCTGGGATTCTTGCAGATGGCAGGTACGAAAGAGCTGGATGCTTTTCTGGAACAGCGCTGGGCGCTGGGCTTGTATGATGGAATTATCTGGGAAATTTATGATGTCCGTAAGCATTACAGGGGTAGTGAGGAAGAAACAAATGCTTTCCTAGATCATTGGGGAAAACGGATTATGAAGGTACTGCCCCAGATTTCACAGAAAAATTGGTATATTGCATTTGAGATGTTCAAAAAACGTCCATGGCTGAAACTGCGGGATGTAGCAGGACTTTTGGAAATTGTGGGTGAAAAGGAGAAGCCAACATTGCTGCGCACCTTTGGGGCATTCCCAGATGCTGCGGATAATTTAGACTTGTTTCTGAAAGAACTGGAAGAGCGGGAGAACCTTGAACGTTTGAATGCAGCGCTGCTTGCGGTGCCAGTAGTCAAAGATGAAACACTTCTGGCAGCGTTGGAGCGGGTCTGCGAAGAACTGGACGAGGAATTACGGAGAAGTTATGATTTGGTTTTCAAAAATGCACGCGCTATGGCAGAGCATGTGAGAGACGAATTTATCAATCCCCAATTACTGGGGATTATGCGTCCTCGGCGTATCTTTTTGCAAATAGGTGATGAGATCAATTTGAAAGTGAACGAGAAGCATGAGACAGGCGGCATTGCGGTTCATCCTTTTATCGCGCTGGTGATTCAAGAATGCTTTGGCGGCTTGCCCGCTACGCCGCAGGAGTGGGATCAGACACTTTTGGAGATCAAGACGCTGATACTAAAGATTAAAAAATGGCACCTTCGCGTCGATGGCAGTACCCACTGGACGTATATTGTTCCGCCAGATAAACACATTCCACTGAAAAATCCTTATTATTACGCGCTTAGTGACTGGTCTTTGATCGGGCGGATGTGCAATTTAAAAAGACTGGTGATTGAACAGCTCTGCATAGAGGACTTTTCTTTTCTGGAGGAATGCAAAAATGTTGAGACGCTCTCTTTGTACAATACCAATTTTTCTGACTGCCGTATCCTTTTGAAACTGCCGAAACTAAAAAAAGTAGATTTGCGTCTGTGCCGGCTGGAGCATGAGGAAGTATTGGAAAAGATGGAAATAGAGCTATTGCGCAGCGACTAAATAAAGTCGGAAAGACACACGAGAGGAATTATCATGAGAGATTTTGCGAATGAAAATTCCTCTCAGTACAGGTGTGTAGAAGCGACTTTATTCTTAAGAGCTGTCGCGCAGCGACTAAATAAAGTCGGAAAGACACACGAGAGGAATTATCATGAGAGAT
>CAJUKA010000037.1:0-5610 GCA_910586585.1 uncultured Lachnospiraceae bacterium | reverse complement strand
AGTACAGGTGTGTAGAAGCGACTTTATTCTTAAGAGCTGTCGCGCAGCGACTAAAAATATGAGGTATAACAATGAATTTGCCAGAATTGCAGCAGTATTTAAGTTCCATACAAGCACACCGAAACGTTATTTTTATATTGTTAACATCTGAAATGTATACGAAAAAAGGAACAGTCCGTAAAAATTGGCTGCACCAATTTTTTGAACAAAATGATGAGATAAAAGAATCGGTTCCAGGACCAGAGACAGGTGCGGCTGTAGAGGGGGGAATTGCAATTAAGGTGCCAGATTGCGGTTCCTTTGCTGCGATGGAAAAGAGCGGCAGCGTGGCTTCTTTAGATAACAAATCCAGCCTTTTTTATATGATGTCATACAAGAAAGAACATGTTGATATGGGAGACTATATAAAGGCTTTGGCATTGTATAAGGGAATCTTATATGCTGAAATACTTGGTGATAAACTTATGGTATCAGATAATAGTGAGGTTGATTTAAAACGCTGTGAAATTGATGCATATTAATTTTATTATTTTACTGAAAACAGGACTATAAATATACAATTTTTATAGTCCTGTGAGTTAGTGTGGAGAATAAGCAAATTACATATGCTGTGATAAAAAATATAAACTGCAGGCTCTTGCAGTTTATATATTCTTTGGTATAATTGAGAATAACTATCTAAAACAAAGAGAAAGAAGAAGCGGGAGTCCCAATAGACAAAATTTGTCAAGCAAGAGCGGTACCGCTGATACGAGGGAATGTGTATGGAATTAAAATGGAAAACTTGTCTAAGAGCAGGTGTTACAATTGTGCTGCTTTTTTTGGTGATACACTATTGGACAACCTTTGCAGGAATTGCAGGCGTTGCACTTGGTGCGGCAACACCGTTGTTCTGGGGGTGTGCGATTGCTTATGTTGTGAATATTCCAATGGACTTTTTTGAAAAGTTTTTAAAAGCGAAGAGCAAAAACAGGATTGTTCAGAAATTGTGCCGTCCAATTTGTATGCTGCTTGCTTTTTTTAGTATTTTTTTGATTGCAGTATTAATTGTACAAATGATTGTTCCAGAATTGTTAGGATGTCTGCAGATTATCATAGAAGAGCTTCCAGAAGTGCTAGAAGATGCAACACTGTGGTTAGAGAAAAACCTGCAAATCAGTGCACTGCTTCAAGGTGAGTACAGCTTATTTCAGGGCAGCGAAACGGATTGGCAGCAAAATTTTGTCAAGATTGTCAATGTTTTGCTCAATGGTCTTGGCGGTATGATGGGAGTTGCTTCGGGTATTATATCTTCAGTATTTTCTACAGTTGTCACTTTATTGGTTGGTGTGGTTTTTTCTATTTATCTGCTGATTGGAAAGGAAAAGCTTGGCGGGCAGTTTCAGAAATTGTTTGCAAAATATCTGCCAGAAAAAGTAATAAAAAAGTTTTATTATGTTGCTGATATTTTAAATCAGTCTTTTCACAGTTTTATCGTAGGGCAGTGTACAGAAGCAGTTATTTTGGGGTTGCTTTGTATGGGCGGAATGTTTTTGCTGCGTCTCCCATATGCGGCTATGATTGGCTGTCTGGTTGGATTTACAGCGCTGATTCCGATTGCAGGCGCATATATTGGCGCAATTGTTGGCGCATTTATGATTTTTACAGTTTCACCTGTGAAGGCAATTATCTTTATTGCTTATCTGGTAATTTTGCAGCAGTTGGAGGGAAATTTGATTTATCCGCGTGTGGTTGGTTCTTCAATTGGTTTGCCAGGTGTATGGGTTCTTGCTGCTGTCACGATTGGCGGCGGTGTGATGGGAGTCAGCGGTATGCTGCTTGGTGTACCAATCGCAGCAACCGTTTATCAGCTTTTGAAGAATGGTGTAACTGTTCCATAGAGGTTACTGTATTCGCAATTTTCTATAAAGTAAAAATTGAGCGCCAGCGCGCTCAATCTGCAAAAAACTTCGTTTTTTGTTTCAATGGTTACTATATTCGCAATTTCCTATAAAGTAAAAAAGAGGAGCAAGATAATTTTCTTGTTCCTCTTTCGCTATGTGAGAATCACTGAAAAATTGTAGATTACGGTCTATAGTTTACCTGTCAACCGTAAATAGCACATATCGTTTTTCTTCTGCTGCTCTTTTCCAAAAATCAAGGCTATACTCAAGATTTTCCCAGGTATATTCAAAATCCTCTTCGTCTAATTTCATTCCATAATCTTCTTCATCTATCATATAGTAATATTTCCGGCATTCTTCTTTTGTCTTATTTGGAAGAGCTTTTGCAATTTCTGCTACTTGTTCTGGTGTTTTCAGTATCATATATTCATCCTCCTCGTCTTCGGGAATGATAACTTCTCCAGAAGGTTCACGCATCAGTCCATATATAAATTCCCCACCAAATATTACATTGCAGAGTGGTTGATATGTATTTTCAAAATTTAGGTTTCCATCAGTCAGCATTCGGTGCATAGCATCCCACGATTTGTCCAAATCACATAAATACTCACGGAATCTATTGTAAAATAGTTCTTCGATTTCTTCGTGCATATAGTCAGCACGGTCTTTTCTGTTTATCAATCTTAATTTCTCTACATCTTGTTCATTCAAAGCAAATAAAACAGCGATACATCCCATCTAAGAGCCCTCCTTAATAAAAACAGGATTTATTGTTGAAGTCTTTTTTGTATGGAAAGTTTATCTTCTTTCCATGCCTCATACAATTTTTCGTTTTCTTCCCACAATGCTTTTAATTCAGAATCATCAGAAAGAATTGCGTCAATGGCTTTTACAGCTTTGTGTTTGAGTGAAGAAAAGTCAAGGTATTTTTGTGATCGCAGCCATTCCAAATCTTCGTCATCATACATATATGAAGTGTCATTTATAACGCTGTCAATGATTGCGGCTGATGCCAAAGCATACTGTGCGTCATCACAATCGACATATTCTGCCTGTATAACTTCATCAAAGTATTTTTCAATATCAGTAATGATGTCTGGTGATGTTCTAAGTTCAGCCAAAGCATCACATGCAGTATCATCATCAAATACACCATAATTCCATGCACCCATATCATGATCCTCCTATTATAAGTCGCTGCGCGACGGCACTAAAGCAAAAGTCTCTGCGACGCATTGAAGCGAGAGAAATTTTCATACGAAAGAACACGCATGAAAATTCTCTCAAGCGTCATTGAGACTTTATAATAAAGTCGCTGCGCGACGGCACTAAAGCAAAAGTCTCTGCGACGCATTGAAGCGAGAGAAATTTTCATACGAAAGAACACGCATGAAAATTCTCTCAAGCGTCATTGAGACTTTATAATAAAGTCGCTGCGCGACGGCACTAAAGCAAAAGTCTCTGCGGTTTCTTAGTTGTTTTTATTGTATCACAATTTTGAGCGCATGGAAATACTAACATTTCTGGCAGCTCTAATGTTTAAGCTTGATATGTATCTGACATGGGAGTGAGTAAGTTAGGGGCGCTTTTGTAATAACTGATCATCTTTTTTCAAACACGCTCTGTCATTTCAAGTTCAGGATTTGTTAAAATAGTATTAATCATTGGTTCAGGATATTCTGCGAATAACGCAGGCTGTACCTTATGTGTATTTCTCCAAACAGCGTATTCTTTGGAAAAACTTTTATGATTTGGCATAGGAAGCTGCTGAAACAGTTCCTTGTCCCACAGACAGGCAGCAAGCTGATATAATCCATGCGCGGGTACACACAGCAATTTATCCATATCAGGGTCAAAATCTGCCCGCATAACTCCTTTACACATAAGTTCTAACTGCACGCCCGCTTCTTTCGGGTTTTTATCAAAGATTGCAAGTAAGTAAGCGACGGTCGCCCGTTCCCATTGGGGTCTTTTTCCCGATACAAATTTTTTTGCCCTTGGAATCGCGTAATCCAAAACACTGTCATCCTTGCGCCAAAGTCCGATCAGCATATTTGTGGCAGGCCGGTATACAGGAAAAATATTTGTTATCGGTTCTACTTTATGAGGGACAAGCAAATCCAGTGTTTTCATATTGCCCACTGCAAGAGACTCCAGCATTTCAAGAAAAGCCCAATAATAAGAATCGCCGCACCGTAAAGAACAAAAACTTCTGATACAAGTTTCCTGATAAATAAGGTTGTTCAGCCTGTTCCAGTCCTTTTCCTTCAGCACCTTCCCGAGACATTGCGCATATGGAAAAAATCCAATCTTTGGGGTAATGAATACCATCCCTTTTTCACGATACCGTTCCATCATCAAATGGATATGTTCTTCGATTACTTGTGACAGTTCGCCCCATTCGCTTTGATATTGTTCCATAATTCTTCTCCCTTCCACCACGAATTCCGATTTTGATTTGATGATTTTTAAGGGAATTATTAGCTGTTATATTTTGTTATTAAAATCCCCGCTAACCCTTGAAAACACTAACTTTATCGCAAGTGAGCTTTCCCTTAAAGTCTCCCTTGTATTATATCTTTCCACAAGGCATTACGAATCCTGATAAACGAAGCTACGCATCGTGGAAAAAAATGAGGAGGAACAAAATCACTTAAAACATTATAACACAAAATATATGGGAATTGGTAAACTGATTGAAATGCTTTGAAAATAACAATGAAAAGAGGACACATAAAAATGAATCTGGTTTATGCAACCTACAATATCCACCATAACAGCATTGATGTATATACCTATGCAGGTTATTTCTTGCGAATAGACTGTAATAAAGCGGAAGAAGGATTGAAAACTACTTCCAGCTCTGAATGTGCCTTAAATGCACTGGCAATAGATAAGCCGCTCCGAATATGCAAGACTGTATCTTGACGGAAGTATGCAGATGTGGGTGGATGCGGAGGATTCGTTGGAATTTTTGTAAATTAAAAAACGAAAATCTTAAAGTGTTTTCGGCTTTTCATTTAAGATTTTCCTTTTTAAAATTGTATCTTATTCATTCACGCTAATATATGTTTGATAAGCTATTTGCACATAATTGTATTAAAGCATTGATAGGCGATACTTTCTATCTTTCTTTTCATTTTTTCTATCTAATTCAGCATTTACAAAATTCATATGCCAACTAAATTTCTGATACAATTTCTCATCTATATTTATACCAGCTTCTTCTTGCATGATTTGAAATCCGTTCATTAACATTTTACCACAAAAATGACAATCATTCAGAAAGTTTAAAAAATACAAATTATCAAAATCTTTTCTTAAGTATTCACATAGTACGTTGTTTTGAATAATTTCGTTCACAATATCTTTATCAATAATTATTCTTGGATAATTTGCAATTTTATCTTCTAAATAATATGATTTCAAAAGTGCCTCACCCCAAACCATTACATCATCTATAAATAATTGTCCTATAGAAATGCCTCCACGTAAAAGCCACCCCACACTATCGCTGGCAGAAAGTTCTTGGAAGTGTCCAGTACACATTAGAAGGCTTCGAATCTCTTGAGTTCGTTGGGGTATCTGATTTGACAATTTTTTAGCTATTATAATATTATCCGAAAAGATTTTGAATTGTATGTCCTGATTTTCCTCAATTTGAACATCTCGTGTTAATGAAACAGATATAAATCCCCCAGCAGAGCTGGGGAGACTAGCAGACGCA